>CAXSEJ010000057.1:0-11985 GCA_964236395.1 uncultured Rhizobacter sp. | reverse complement strand
CGGGCGGCGTGCCGGTGCTGATGAGGTCGCCGGGCCAGAGCGTCATGAAGCGGCTGCAGTAGGCGACGAGCTCGGCGACGCCGAAGATCATCGTCCCGGTGCTGCCGTCCTGGCGCTTCTGGCCGTTGACCTCGAGCCACATCGCCAGCGCCTGCGGGTCGGCGACCTCGTCGGCCGTCACCATCCACGGGCCGACGGGCCCGAAGGTGTCGCAGCCCTTGCCCTTGTCCCAGGTGCCGCCGCGCTCGAGCTGGTACTCGCGCTCGGAGACGTCGTTGACGACGCAGTAGCCGGCGACGTGCTTGAGCGCATCGGCCTTGTCGACGTAGCGCGCCTTGGTGCCGATGACGACGCCGAGCTCGACCTCCCAGTCGGTCTTGGTCGAGCCCTGCGGAATGACGACCGCGTCGTTGCAGCCGACGAGTGCGCTCGTCGGCTTCATGAAGATGATCGGCTCCTTCGGGATCGGCGCGCCGCTCTCGGCGGCGTGGTCGGCGTAGTTGAGGCCGATGCAGACGAATTTGCCCATGCCGCTGTAGGGCGGCGCGATGCGGCCCGGGCTGGCGACGGCGGGCAGCTTCGAGGCGTCGAGCCCGCGCAGGCGCTTCAGGCCGTCGGCCGTGAGCATCGCGGCGGTGATGTCGGGCACCACGCCGGAGAGGTCGCGCACCGTGCCCTGGGCGTCGACCAGGGCGGGCTTTTCCGCGCCCTTGGCGCCGTGTCGCATGAGCTTCATTCGTGTTCCTTGGTTGGCGAGCGCCGAAGTCTAGTTGGCCCAGCCGCCGTCGATCAGCTGCGCCGTGCCCGTGGTGAAGGCCGACTCGTCGCTGGCCAGGTAGACGGCGAGCGCCGCGATCTCGGCCGTGGTGCCGAGCCGGCCCATCGGCTGGCGGGCGACGAAGGCGGCCTCGACCTGGGCCAGCGTCTGGCCGGTGGCCTCGGCCTGCGCCGCGATGCGCTGGCGCAGCGACGGCGACTCGACCGTGCCCGGGCAGATGGCGTTGCAGCGAACGCCGCGGGTGATGAAGTCGGCGGCGATCGACTTGGTCATGCCGATCACCGCCGCCTTGGTCGCGGTGTAGACGAAGCGGTTCGGCACGCCCTTGATGCTCGACGCCGCCGAGGCCACGTTGATGATCGAGCCGCCGCCCCCGCCCTGCTCGAACGACTTCAGCATCGGCGGCAGCAGGGCCCGGATCAGTCGGTACATCGCCCGCACGTTGAGGTCGAACGAGAAGTCGAAGGCGATCTCGTCGCACTCGAGGATGGTGCCGGCGTGCACGTAGCCGGCGCCGTTGAAGAGCACGTTGACGGTGCTCCCGGCGTTGGCCTCGATCGTCGCGGCGAGCACGGCGCTCGCGTCGGTGACATCGAGCCGGCGCGTCTCGCAGCCGGTGGCGGCGCCCAGGTCGGCGAGCAGGTCCTCGTTGATGTCGGTGGCGATCACCCGTGCGCCTTCGCGCACGAAGGCCTCGGCGGTGGCACGACCGATGCCCTGACCGGCAGCGGTGACGAAAGCGGTCTTGCCGGCGAGGCGGTCGGTCATGGCATGTTCCTTTCGAGGGTCGTCTGCTGGCGGAATTAACTCATCCAAGCTTCGCTACTAGAAGGCCGGAGTCGTTGGCCGTGAAACAAACCCGCTCGCCGCTCAATGAATTTAGCTCCATCTTGGCCAAAGGTCACCTGGATAAAGGTGCCGCTTGACGCATGCAGCACGGTGTCGGCCGCCCCAACCATACGGTGCGAGTCGTCGCCGGCCAGGCGGATAGGCAGTTGAAGCTCATAAGCTTGGCTGGGACCTGAGCTGTCGAGCGCACCTCAGACGCTGGGCATCCTTTGCGGCGGCAGTGGGCAGATGACGTCGATATTCGGGAATTTCTTGGTCTTGTCTTCGTCGGACTCGTCAGACAAACGCTTGTAGCAAGCGGCGCGAGTGGCGTCCTTCGGAACACCGTACTCGCCATCGGCAAAGATTGAGTACAACTCAAACAGACTCTGGTGATGACCTAGTCGACCAGCGGCTTGAAACGCCACAAGCGCTTCGGCGGATTTCTTTTCAAAATTCGCGTATTGGTGAGCCAACTCGTACCCAGCCTCTGCAAGCCCCTGATCGAGCGCGCATGTCAGCATCGCGCGGCCGATTGCAAAACCGCGCTCCTTCTCTTCTGCCGGGGACTGCGCGACCGCCTCGCTGATCTTCTTGCCGCTGACGACTTGCCCTTGCGCATTGCCAAGGTCAGCGGCCTTGCGGAAATAGGTCAGCGCGGCCTTGCGGTCTTCTTTGACACCGATGCCCTGCTGCAGGAACACGCCCATCTGGTAGTAGCCCATTCCGATGTTGCGCTTGATGAGTTCTTCGACCCACTCGACCGCTTTGGCATCGCTCTGCGCAATGCCGTCCCCCTCGAGGTAACTCTTCGACAGATTGTTCATCGCCTTGACGTGACCTCGCTCGGACGCCTTCATCAACAGCTCGACCGACTGTTTGAGCGCAATCGCGTCGTCGCGTTTGATGCCGTACTTGTAGAGTTCGTTGGCCCGCACGTACCACTCGTCTGCCTGCGAGTCAGGTTTTGGTAAACGATCCGCTTCATGCGAGCAATTGAATTCGAGCCGCTGCCAATTGACCGCAGGGAGGGTTGTCATGGTCTTACTTCCTTCTCTGGCGTCACAACCCGTGAAAAGAACACTGCCGGTCAAAAGCAACGCGAATGCCGCGCGCAGTCTCATTGCTCAGTCGGCACGAGAACCGCTTGATGCATCGTCGTAGAACTCGATCAAGGACGACGCGAGCGCGTTGCCCGCGACTTTGTCCGCAGCGTTGTTTCTGATGATTTTTTTCCAGTAGTCAAACTCATCCTTCATGTTGTCCCCCGAGGCCCTGCCCGTATGCAGCTTCCACAGGTGCTTGCGCCATTCCGTCGTCAGCGCAGGTGACGGCACCGCGATGTTGAGTTCCGAGTCCACCTCCATGCTGCGCACGTTGATATTGGCCGAGCCGATCGTGAAAAACACGTCGTCCACGAGCAGCAGCTTGGAGTGCACGTAGATGTTCTTGTAGATGGTCTTCGCATAGGGTTCGGTGAACGCGACTCTGGGGAAACCCATCTCATCGACGCCGCCCGTTTCATATCCCCTGGATTCGAAAAACTGCTGACCCGAGACGCAGAGCGTGCACACGACGATGCTCATGCCTTCAAGGTCCTTTCGGCGCAATGCCTTGGTGTCTGCCGGGTCCGGCGAAGCGTCCTGCGCCGACTTGTCGACCTTGGGCATGTGGTCGGACTGGCCGAGCGCGTTGAGCATTTCGTAGGTTGTGATGCGGCCCGAGTCCTCCGGCACGTTGGTCACGACGAAGATGTAGAAATCCCGTTTCCAGCCACCCGCCTTCAGCTTGCGCCGCATGGTGCGCAGCTGCATCGCCAGTTCGGTGTTGCGGAAGTATTGGTTCTCGAAGTAAACGTAGTTGCGCGCGTTGCCGAGCGCCAGCTTGTACGACTCCAAAATGGACTGATCGCCGTCTTGCGACTGCGTGCGACAGATTTGCGCCATCTCCCCCGCGCCGTGTTTGGCCGCCGGGGCTTCGAAGACGGTGGGCTTGATCTGGAGCCGTGCCGAGCTGATCGGCTGGTCGCTGCCGAACCACGGCTGCGCGCGCGCCCATGCGGTGCAGAAGTTGTCGTTCAGGTCGAACAGCACCGGCCCGTACACCCGCGACGACAGGTCTTGCCAAGGTGCGAATCCCAGGCGCAGCGCCGATTCGTACTCGTGCGTGTCGGTGTCCCAATAGTCGCGCAGCAGGTTGTGGCCCATCACGAAGCCCACCGCCTGGTCAGGCAGCTCGTAGTCGATCAACAGCATTTTCTGATGGTGCGAGGGGAAGAACTTCAGCGCGATGCGCTGCTTGACGCCGCCGAGTCCATATTTCGAGATCTGGTTGATCGCGATCGACTCGCGGTCGATCGGCCCGAAATCGCGCGTTCTAAACGACAGATTCGGCGTCGACTTCGCAAACCAGCCTCGGTTGTAGGCCCGAGCCTCAGGGTCGTCGAACTGAACGGCTCCGCTGTTGGAGCCGCTCTTGGCGCTGCCATAGCCGTTGAAGCCGCCGGCGCCTTGCGCGCCGGCATTACCCGGGGCCGTCGAACCCATACCCGATCCGGCCCCGGCCGAACCTCCGCCGCTGCCGGCGAGGCCATCACCGATGATGTTGTTTTCCTTCAGGTTGGCCAGGGCGTTCTTCCACGCAAGCATGCGCACCGTTACGCCCGTTCGTGCACGCTGCTCAAGCAACGTGCCCAATCGTTCACCGTTGGGTCTCAGCAAGCGCATGCTGGGGTCGAGCCCCCAGCTGATGATGTCGATGCTCTTGGTGGCAGCGTTGATCGCCTTGTGCACGGCCTCGAACGCGCGCTGGCCGTTGATCAGCGGCTGCACCACGTTGGCGGCCCTGGGTGGATATTTGCTCTTCGATGCAAACCACGGCATCGTCAAGTTCACGTCGCGCTTGTTTTCAAGAGCGATGACGGTGCGCTCGACCGGGATTTGAAATTCAGCCATCGAGATCTTTTAGCTCTTGTCGTTCTTGCCGGTGGATACGCGCCGCCTGAACGCATCACCCTCAGCGCCGAAGGGCGCCTTCTGGGATGCCTCGTGCTGAAAGGCGCGATACCCCTCGTTCGCTGCGCGGTTGGCAGGGCCGTCGGCGAACGCTTGGAGTGCGTCGACTTCGTAGACGTGCCCGCTGGTGAGCTCGATCTTGTATTGCTTCGTGCCCTCCTTGTGTTCCCACATGACGGCGCCATCGTCGTCGGCTTGACCCTTTAGCAGGAGCGCGCCATCGGCAAAGAGCTTGTACGGCTCACCCGCAAAGTTGACCATTCGCTGTGGCAGCGAACCCAGGGCGAATCGGGCTTTTCTCTTCTGCGGATTCAATGTGGCGTCTGCAAACTCCGGCAGCGCGTAACTCGCCTGCTCCGGGCCGACGAACGACTTTGTTCCCGCCCGCACCGTGATCTTTCCCCCGCACTCCACAGTGATGTTCCCGCCTTCGATCACGATCCTTGCGCCGCCTGCCGTCGCCAACGTGATCTTCTTCGCCGCCGCCCAGTCGATATGTCCGCTCCTGCTCTGAATCGCCAAGTCGCCCTTGGCTGCAACTTGCATTGCACCGCCTTGCGCCTGCAACTCGACGTCGCCTCGCGCCGCGATGAACGTCAACCCTTTGCCAACGCTTTCATTGCCCGGCCCGATCGCGCCACCTAGCACGCCGATAGCCTGACCGCTGTGCACTCGCGCCTGTCCGCCTGACGCGAAAGACGCGTCCGCGCCGGTGGCGAGCACGATGCTCTCCGCAGCGAGCAACGCTACATCCTGTCCCGCTGCGATCGCGAGCCCTGCACGTGCCGTGATCGCAACGATCGAGTCGGTGAGCTGCGGCACCTTGTCTTGGTCAACCGAGACGCTCTTCTGGCCGGCGTCGCCTATCGCCGCCTCGAGGCTTCGTGCGTCGACCATACCCTTTAGCGCCGTGTGCAACGCCGGTGCGTACGCCTCTTTCTGACTCAGGCTGCTCTGTGCCGACTTCATGCTGCCGATGCTCATCGCAAGCTGAACCGTCTCGTGCGTCTTGGCCGCTTGATTCAAGGTGTGAGCCAGCGTCTTCATCTGCGCCGCTAGCGCTATGCCGCCGGCGTTGTCGCCCGACGGCTCGCCGGGGGCGATGCCATAGGTACTGAGCACCACCCCGCGAGCGCCGCGCAGCGTGCCGTACGCATCGGTGCGCAGCTCGAAGCCAAGCCCTCTGAAGCTGCCTCGGTGGTTGTCGGCCTGGTGGATCAGGTGACCGAGGTTGAGCTGGGTCGCGAACTGCGTGCTCGCGAGCTGCGTGCGCAGCTGCACGTTCGAGTCGTCAAAGATGAGTTGGTTGAAGTTGTTGCCGTCGAATTTTTTTGTTTTTTATCCGGAAAGGGCTGTTGTATTGCGCTGGCCGCCGGCGCCGATTTCGGCCGAGCTGGCGCCATGCCACGGCGGCGCGTTGCCGCCGGCCAGGTTGCCTTGGCTGCTCGGCTGGGGGTCGCTCGACTTGGCAAAGGCCGACAAATCGGCGCTTGCGGCCGCGCCGCCCGGTGTCGCCGGCACGCCCCCTTCGCCCCGGCCGGTGTAGAGCGCACCCTGCACATAGGGCCGCTCGAGGTCGTCGTCGAAAAAGCCGACCAGCACCTGCTGGCCAATACGGGGAATGAATTGCAGCCCCATGCCGGCACCGGCCAGCGGCTGCAACACGCGGACCCAGGTCGAGCCTTCGCCTTTGGGCTGGAAGTCGTGGCGGATGCGGATGCGGCCGAGCTTGTCGGTATGGATCTCGCTCCCACCACTGTCGTCGCCCACGACCTCGGCAGTAAGCGGGCCAGGGGCCACGGGCCGCGGCAACGGCATCGGGCGCCACGGTATATACGCACGCGTGGCCTCGAAGTGATTGCCGTAGCCGGTGGCGACAGCCTGGGCACGGACTTCGTCGTCGACCCAGTCGGCAAGCAACTGGACGCTGCCCTCGCCACCGCTCCCGAGCCGCGCGGCAATCTTTTCGCTCAGCGTCTTGGGCAGGTTGTTGATGCCCGCGTGGATGACGGCGGTCACCAGGAAGCGGGTGTCGCCGTTGCGGGTCTTGCCGGCGACGTCGAGCAGGTCGAGCGGGCTGTCGGTGAGGGTGAGCGTGCGCCCGGGCTGCAGCGTGCGCACGGTCGAGCGGCCGAGCCAGCTCTTATTGCGGACCTCGATGGCTTCCTGGCGCAAGGTGGCGGCGCGCTGTGCCTGCGCCGCGCTGGCAAAGGCGTAGGCCCGGGACGGCCGGTAGTCCTCAAGGCTCGGTGCATTGGCGCCGCCGAAGGCGTGATGGGTCGGCACGGTGGCAGCTACTGAGCGCTTGGCGGCGTAGTCCCACGCAAGGACAGCAGTCGCCGATGACCGCAAGGAGCGCATGCCGCCGAAAGCCTGGATCGCGTCGCTCGTCTCGACGCTCGCCGAGCGATGAAAGCGGATGCCGCCGCCCTTGCTCGTGACGTCTTCCGGGCAGCTGCTAACTCCGGGGCTGTCGGCGAAGATCACGAGGGCGTGACCGCTCGGCGCCATCTCGTCTTCCTCGACGCGCCAGCCAAGGCCTTCTTCGGCGAGCAGTCGCAACACGAAGGCAAGGTCGGTCTCGCGGTACTGCACGGTGTAGCTGCGACGCTCGCCGCTGCCGGCCCACGGGCTTTGCGCGAGATGCGCAGAGACATCGTCGGCCCAGCGCCATTGCGCATGCTCGGCATAGCGCGCGAAGACGCTCTCGATGATCTGGGGCGTCGTCTGCTCCTGCCACACCTGGCTGCGCCGGCCGTGCCCGAGGAGCGCCATCCACGGTCGCAGCGAGAGCCGGTAGCGGGCGAAACCGCCGTCGGATTCCTCGGCGCTGGCCGCGAAGACGATGCCGCTGCGCGGCGACAGGTGGCCGTCCGCGAGCACGCTTTGCAGCGTCACCTTCTCGGCGAGGAGGGCAGCAGTGTCGAGGCGAGCGTCGAGGCTCAGGACACAAAGCTCGAGCGTCCATGGCTGGTCGAGCGCTTCGCGCAAGCTCCAGGCCTCGACGAGCAGCTTGCCGATGCCCCCCGACCCCTGAACGCGAAACAGGCGCGTGCTGCTGTCAAAGCGAAGTCCGTCGACGACGGCATCCAGGGCTTGGGGCATGGCTTCGGTTTCTACTATTTCAATGGTTTCGTCTGAGGACGAGACTGCCTGCGAGGGGCGACGAGGCCGATAAACATCATTGGCAAGTTTGCCTGCGGTTTCGGCTACCAACAGGCGAACGAGGGGTCTCGCTGTGGTGGCTGGCCTCATGGACCTTTGTCTGCAGCTTGGCCGCTTGTTCGACCAACGTGCGATCGTGTCTCAGGCGCTTCCAGTAGACCTTGACTGCCTCGTCGTACCGCGCTTCTTGAAGGCCGCCAGTAGCCGGTGGGTTTGGGTGGTTGATCGGCCTGGCTCTAGCCGGTCCGGTTTCGACGTCGCTCGAGGCGCGTGGCCACCTTGGCGGCCACGCTGCACTTTCCTGCCCGACCACTTTTACGGTAAAGAATAGTTTCGCCCGCGAGCGGGCGTCAACACGGGTTTAGCCCGCTTGGTAGTCTCCGCCGCCGACTTCCTTCGACCCATGCCCACACCGCCGCCTTCGCCTGCCGTCTCGCCTGCTGCATCGCCTGTTGCATCGCCCGCTGCATCGCCTGCCGTCTCGCCTGCCGCATCGCCCGCTGTCTCTCCTGCCGTGCGGGCACCGATGTCGGCGCGGGCACGCCGGACGGGCGCGGTGGTGGCGATGCTGGCGCTGGCCGCCCTGGCCGCGCTCGCCTGGTGGCTGACGCATCGGCCGGCCGAGGCCGGCGCGCCCGGCGGTGCGGCCGGCGCTGCCTCCGCTGCCGCCACGTCGACCGCGGCCGCGCCCGGGCCGGGTGGACCGGGCGGCCCCGGTGGTCCGGGCGGAGCCGGTGGCGGCCGGGGCGGGCGCGCCGGCGGCGGCGCCAGCACCGTCGGCGTCGCGACGGCGACGCGGGCCGACCTGCCCGTGGTGCTCGACGCGCTCGGCACCGTCACGCCGGCGGCCACGGTGACGGTGCGGCCGCAGGTCTCGGGCGTGATCACCCAGGTGCTGTTCAGCGAGGGCCAGCTGGTGAAGAAGGGCCAGCTGCTCGCGACCATCGACCCGCGCGCCTTCGAGATCGCGCTGCAGCAGGCGACCGGCGCGCGGCTGCGCGACGAAGCCCAGCTCGAGAACGCCCGCGTCCAGCTGCAGCGCTTCCAGACGCTGCTCGGCCAGGATTCGATCGCGCGCCAGGACGTCGACACGCAGCAGGCGGCGGTGCGCCAGCTCGAGGGCACGCTGGTGATCGACCGCTCGGCCGAGAACACGGCGCGGCTCAACCTCGGCTACAGCCGCATCGCCGCGCCGATCGCCGGCCGCATCGGCCTGCGCCCGATCGACGCCGGCAACTACATCGCCGCCGGCGACGCGGCCGGCGTCGCCGTGATCACGCAGATCGCGCCGATCGACGTCGAGTTCGCCGTGCCGCAGGACCGCGTGCCGGAGATCCAGGCCAGCGTCGGCGCCGGTGCGAAGCTCGCCGTCGCCGCCTTCGACCGCACGCGCACGGCCAAGCTCGAGGACGGCGTGTTCTCCACGATCGACAACCAGATCGACACCCAGACCGGCACCGTCAAGGCCAAGGCCCGCTTCGCCAACGCCCGGACGCAGCTCTACCCGAACCAGTTCGTCAACGTGCGGCTGCTGCTGCGCTCGCAGGAAGGCGCCGTCGTCGTGCCCGTGACGGCGATGCGCACCGGCCCGAGCGGCGACTTCGTGTATGTGCTGAAGGAAGACCGCAGCGTCACGGTGCGGCCGGTCAGGCGCGGCATCGCGACCACCGATCTGGTGGCCATCGACAAGGGCCTGGCGGTCGGCGAGCGCGTCGTCACCGAAGGCGGCGACCGGCTGCGCGAAGGCTCGCGGGTGCAGCTCGCCGGCGACCGGCCGGCGTCGGGCGGGTCGGGTGCAGCGGGCGGCGGCCGGCGCGAGCGCGGTGCGTCGGGGCCGCGCGGAGCGAGCGGCCCGGCGCCCTGAGCGGTCGACGCCGGTGAGCCTCCGAACGACGTGAGCCCCCGAACGACGTGAGTCCCCGAACGACGTGAGCCCGTCCCGCCCCTTCATCCAGCGGCCGGTCGCGACCTCGCTGCTGATGCTGGCCATCGTGCTCGCCGGCATCGTCGGCCTGCGCCTGCTGCCGCTGTCGGCGCTGCCGCAGGTCGACTACCCGACCATCCAGGTGCAGACGCTCTACCCCGGCGCCAGCCCGGAGGTGATGGGCAACACGGTGACCGCGCCGCTCGAGCGCCAGTTCGGCCAGATGGCCGGCCTCGAGCGCATGAGCTCGACGAGCGCCGCGGGCGTCTCGATCGTCACGCTGCAGTTCGGCCTCGGCCTCACGCTCGACGTCGCCGAGCAGGAGGTGCAGGCGGCCATCAACGCCGGCTCGTCGCTGCTGCCGGCCGACCTGCCGGCGCCGCCGGTCTACGCCAAGGTGAACCCGGCCGACGCGCCCGTGCTCACCCTCGCCATCACCTCGGAGACGACGCCGCTCACCGAGGTGCAGAGACTCGTCAACACCCGGCTGGCGCAGAAGATCAGCCAGGTTTCGGGCGTGGGCCTGGTCTCGCTCGCGGGCGGCCAGCGGCCGGCCGTGCGCATCCAGGCCGACACCCAGTCGCTCGCCTCGTACGGCATCGGCATCGACACCCTGCGCACGGCCATCGCCAACGCCAACGCGAACAGTGCCAAGGGCAGCTTCGACGGGCCGAAGCGCAGCTACACCATCAACGCCAACGACCAGCTGCTCACCGCCCAGGCGTACAGGAACGTCATCGTCGCCTTCCGCAACGAAGCGCCGGTGCGGCTCTCGGATGTCGCCCGGGTGGCCGAGGGCGCCGAGAACGCACGCCTCGGCGCCTGGGCCGGCGCCAGCGGCGAGCTGCGCCCGGCGATCATCCTCAACGTGCAGCGCCAGCCCGGCGCCAACGTGATCGCCACCGTCGACGCGATCAAGAAGCAGCTGCCCGCGCTGCAGGCGGCGCTGCCGGCGAGCCTGCGCGTCGAGGTGCTGGCCGACCGCACGACCGGCATCCGCTCCTCGGTCGAGCACGTCGAGATGGAGCTGGTGCTCGCGGTGCTGATGGTCGTGCTGGTGATCTTCGCCTTCCTCGGCAGCCCGCGCGCCACGGTCATCGCCAGCCTGGCCGTGCCGATCTCGCTCATCGGCAGCTGCGGCGCGATGGTCCTGCTCGGCTACAGCCTGAACAACCTCAGCCTGATGGCGCTGACCATCGCCACCGGCTTCGTCGTCGACGACGCCATCGTGATGATCGAGAACATCGCGCGCTACATCGAGGCGGGCGACACACCGATGGCCGCGGCGCTGAAAGGCGCCGAGGAGATCGGCTTCACCATCATCTCGCTCACCGTCTCGCTCATCGCGGTGCTCATCCCGCTGCTCTTCATGGGCGACGTGGTCGGGCGCCTGTTCCGCGAGTTCGCCGTCACGCTGGCCATCACGATCCTGATCTCGGCCGTGGTCTCCCTGACGCTGGTGCCGATGATGTCGGCGCGCTGGCTGAAGGCGAAGGACGAGAAGAAGGAGGCGAAGCACGGCATCGCCGCCTGGTTCACGCGCCGCTTCGACGCCGTCGTCGCGCGCTACGACCGCGCCCTCGTCTGGGTCATCGACCACTCGAGGCTGACCTTGCTGGTCGCGTTCGCCACGCTCGTCCTCACCGTGCTGCTCTACGTGCTCATCCCCAAAGGCCTGTTCCCGACGCAGGACACCGGCCAGCTGCAGGCGCGCGTCGAGGCGGCGCAGGACGTCTCGTACGAGCGCATGTCGGCGCTGCAGCAGGCGGCGGCGCGGGCGCTGCTCGCCGACCCGGCGGTGGCCAACCTCAGCGCCTTCATCGGCGTCGATGCCGGCAACAACACCATGCTGAACACCGGCCGCATGCTCATCAACCTGAAGGCCGACCGCCCGGCGCAGGCCGAGTTGATGGAGCGCCTGCGCGAGCGGGTGCGGTCGGTGGCCGGCGTGACGCTCTACCTGCAGCCGACGCAGGACCTGACGATCGACGCCGAGACCGGCCCGACCGAGTTCCGCGTGTCCGTCGAAGGCGTCGACACCGCCACGGTGACGCGCTGGGTCGACGCCCTCGTCGCCGAGATGCGCAAGTCGGCGAAGCTTGCCAACGTGACCAGCGACGCCGGTGCGCAGGGCCTCGCCGCCTACGTCGACATCGACCGCGACACCGCGGCCCGCCTCGGCGTGACCACGAGCGCCGTCGACGACGCGCTCTACAGCGCCTTCGGCCAGCGCATCGTCTCGACCATCTTCACCGAGACCAACCAGTACCGCGTGA
>CAXSEJ010000056.1:0-12088 GCA_964236395.1 uncultured Rhizobacter sp. | reverse complement strand
ACATCTTCGGGTTGAGGCCGCCGCGCTCGGCCTGCTCGGGCGTGAGGCCGTAGTTGGCCCACACCGTCTCCGGCGTCGATTCGCTGAAGTGCGGCAGCCACTTGTGGCCCCGCCCAGCGGCGACGACCGGGAAGCCGCAGGTGCGCGCCCAGTCGACCAGGTCGCAGATCAGCGCCGGCTGGTCGCCGAAGGCCAGCGAGTAGATCACGCCGGCCTCGGCCGCCTTCTTCGCCAGCAGCGGGCCGCAGAACGCATCGGCCTCGACGGTGACGTTGACGACGTGCTTGCCGTGGTCGAAGGCGAGCAGGCAGTGCTCGACGGCCGCGACCGGATGGCCCGTGCACTCGACGATCACGTCGATGGCCGGGTGCGAGACGAGCGCGCGCCAGTCCTCGCCGATGTGGGTGCGACCGTCCTTCACCGCCGCGTCGAGGCTGGCGGCGCGCGTCTGCGCGTCGCTCCAGCCGACGCGGGCGAGGTTGCGCCGCGCCGCGTCGGGCGAGAGGTCGGCGATGCCGACGAGGTGCACGCCGGGCGTGCGCGGGATCTGCGCCAGGTACATCGAGCCGAACTTGCCGGCGCCGATGAGGCCGATGCGGATCGGCTTGCCGTCGGCCTGGCGGCGCAGGAGCTGGGCGTGCAGGCTCATGTCAGGCGGCCAGCCTGAATTCGTCGGTCGAGGTCTCGAGCGCGCTCGCCGGCATGCCGTCGCGCCACGGCAGATCGACCGGATACGGCTTCAGCAGGCAGTCGTCGGGCAGCGTCTCGATCGGCGTGAAGTCGCGGTGCGCGATGTACTCCGGCCGCTTGAAGCGGCGGATGTGGTTGCTGACGGCGCACAGGCTCAGGTACACGCTGACGCGGTCCCACGGCGAGAGGTTCGAGCCCGAGGCGTGCACGAGGCAGCCGTGGAACAGGATCATCGAGCCGGCCGGGCCCTTCGGCGCGACGATGCCGCCGCTCTTTCCGCCGGCGCGATCGACGAGCTGGGAGATGAGCCCGTTGTCGATCGTCCAGAGCGGGTAGCTCGTCGTCGTGAGGTCGTGCTTGGCATCGACGACGCCGCGCTTGTGGCTGCCGGGGATGAACATCAGCGGGCCGTTGTAGTCGTTGACGTCGTCGAGAAAGATGGCCACGTTCATGGCCCGCTCGGCCGGCATCCTGTCGTCGTTGAGCCAGGTGCCGTAATCCTGGTGCCACTGCCACACGTCGCCGTCGAAGGCCTGCTTGCCGTTGATCTTGAACTGGTGCATGTAGAGCGCCTCGCCGATCAGGTCCTGCACCGGCTCCACCATTCGCGGGTGGCGCGCCAGCCGGGCGAAGGGTTCGCTGTACAGGTGCGCCGCGAAGTTGGTGCGCACGGCGTCCTTGCCCTTCTCGCGCACGTTGAAGGCCTCGCGGCGGGCGTAGAGCGCCGGCACCGCCTCGTTCAGTGTCTTCGTCTCCTCCGGCGTGAAGAGCGAGGGGAAGAACAGGTAGCCGTCGCGGTCGAACCGGGCGTGCTGGTCGGGGGTGAGCTTCATGGGGCGCCTTTCCTGGCTGTCGCTGTGGTGGCTGACATGTCGAGAACGTCGTGAAGGCGGGCGAGCAGGTTCGCGCTGGCTTGCCGGCCGTGCTGGTCGATGAGGCGCGTGGCGCGCTCGGCGTTGCCATCGGCAATGGCAGAAGCGATGGCTGCGTGCTCGTCCCAGATCGCTTCGCGCTGGCGCGCGTGCTGAAGCACCGCGCCCATCACGCGGCGCAGGTGCACCCAGTGCAGCTGCGCGCTCTGGCCGATGAGCGGGTTGCCCGAGGCCGCGTAGAGGGCGCTGTGGAAGGCCACGTCGGCCTCGATCATGGCCTCGACGTTCCTGCCGCGGGCCGCGCGCCGGCCCTGCTCGACGAGCTTCGGGTCGAGCACCGCGCGGCGCTCGGCGGCCAGGCGCCCGGCCAGCGCGTCGAGCGCGCCGCGCACCTCGTAGACCTGCGCGATCCAGGCCGGATCGAGCGGCGTGACGAGCAGGCCGCGGCCGGGCGCGTCCTGCACCAGGCCGTCGCGCTTGAGCAGCCGCAGCGCCTGCAGCACCGGCTGGCGCGAGACGGCCAGGCGCTCGGCGATGTCTTCCTGCGTGAGCCGGTCGCCGGGCACGAGCGAGCCGCTGCTGATTGCGTCGAGCAAGGCGCGGTAGACCTGGTCGACGAGGTCGGGCGCGGGCTGGAGCTTGACGAGATTCGCGGCCATCGGAAGGCGAATTCTGTATACAGAATTCAGCCGAGTCAAGCCGTCGGGCGCAGGCCTGCCACGTCGAACAGCCAGGCGCAGAGCGAGAAGGTGGCGAACGCCAGGAAGGTCGAGACCATGATGATCCGCGTGATCCGGCCGTTGTCCGCGCCGTAGCGCTCGGCCAGCACGGCGACGTTGCTCGCGCTCGGCAGCGCGGCGGTGAGCGTGAGCACCGTGAGGCCGAACTCGGGCACCGCAACGCCGGCCGCCTGCAGCGCCCGGCCGGTGCCGTACACGAGCGCCGGGTGGACGACGAGCTTGATCAGCGCCACCGGCAAGGTGCGGCCGACCGGCGTGCGGCTGTGCACGTGGCGGCCGGCGCGGCAGAGCACGGCGCCGGTGCTGAACAGCGCCACCGGCGTGGCCGAATCGCCGAGCAGGCGCAGCACCTGCGCCACCGGCGCCGGCAAGGCGAGCCGGGTCGCAGCGAAGGCGGTGCCGAGCGCGATCGCCCACGGCAGCGGGTTGGCCAGCGCACCACGCAGCGAAGCGACCGCACCGCGCCGCAGCGAGGCGTCGGCCGCCTCGCCGGCGCGGCCGGCACGGCGGCCCTGCATCGGCAGCTGCATCTGCGCCAGGACCAGGCAGAGCGTGCTGGTGACGACCAGGTCGACGACGATGGCGCCGATCACGGGCCCGGCGGCGGCCTCGCCGAGCAGCGCCACGAGCAGCGGCACGCCCATGAAGCCGGCGTTGGGAAAGGCGGCGACGAGGGCGCCGAAGGCGGCGTCGCGGAGGTCGATGCCGCCGGCGCGGCCGGGTCGCCACGTCAGCAGCACGGTGAGCCCGACCACCGCCACCGCGCAGGCGAGGTAGATGCCGAGCAGCGCCGGATCGGCGAGCTTTTCCAGCGGCAGGCTGGAGCCGAAGCGGAACAGCATGCAGGGCAGGGCGAAATACAGCACATAGGCGTTGAGCCCGGGGATCGCGCTTTCGGGCAGCACCTGCCTGCGCGCGGCGAGCCAACCGAGCAGCACGAGGGCGAAGAACGGAACGGTGACGGCAAGAATGGCCTGCATGGCCCGGCGAGTATCCCAATCGGCGCCGGAGCCGCCGGGCGCTCCCTTAAGCTAGGCGCCTTTGCCCTGGAGCCGCCCCATGTCAGCGTCCCACCCCGGCCCCGTGCGCCGGTTCTTCCGCGGCGCCTGGCGTGTCGTCGACGTGAGCCGTCGCGTCGTGCTGAACCTGCTCTTCCTGCTCATCCTGCTGCTCGCCGTCTTCGCCCTGCTGAAGAACGGGCCGGCACCGCTGGCCGAGAAGACCGCGCTGGTCCTCGACCTCGACGGCTCGATCGCCGAGCAGCGCGCCGGCAACCTGCGCGCGACCGCGATCGACCAGCTGCGCGGCGAGGTGGCACGGAAGATCCAGCTGCGCGAGGTGCTCGCGGTGCTCGACGCGGCCGCCAGGGACGACAAGATCGTCAGCGCCGTGCTCATGCTCGACGAGATGGATGCGACCGGCCTGTCGACGCTGCGCGAGATCGGCGCCGCGGTCGACCGCTTCCGCGCCTCGGGCAAGAAGGTCGTGGCCTGGGGCTCGAGCTACGACCAGCGCCAGTACTACATCGCCGCGCATGCCGACGAGGTCTACCTGCACCCGCTCGGCGGCGTGGCCGTGACCGGCTTCGGCGGCGTGCGCAACTACTACAAGGACGTGCTCGACAAGGCCGGCGTCAGCGTCGCCGTGCTGCGCGCCGGCAGCTTCAAGGATTTCGGCGAGCCCTACGCGGCCAACGCGCCGTCGCCGGCTTCGCTCGAAGCCGAGAGCGTGCTCCTCGGCGGCCTGTGGAAGACCTACACCGACGACGTCGAGAAGCTGAGGAAGCTGCCCGCCGGCTCGGTGATGAAGTCGATCGACGAGTCGCCGCAGCGGCTCGCCGCCGTCGGCGGTGACCGCGCCCGGCTGGCCCTCGCCGACAAGGCCGTCGACGGCCTGAAGACGCGCGACGAGCTGCGCGCGCTGCTGGTCTCGCGCGGCGCCGCCGACGCCGACAACAAGACCTTCCGGCAGACCTCGTTCGAGGACTACCTCTCGCGCATCAGGCGCCGCCCCGGCGGCGACGCGGTCGGCGTGATCGTGGCCGAGGGCGAGATCACCGACGGCACGGCGCCGGTCGGCACCGTCGGCGGCCTCTCGACCGCCAACCTGGTGCGCCGGGCGCGCGACGACAAGGACATCAAGGCCATCGTGCTGCGCGTCAATTCGCCGGGCGGCAGCGTCTTCGGCTCGGAGCTGGTGCGCCGCGAGCTCGAGCTCACGCGCGCCGCCGGCAAGCCGGTCGTGGTGTCGATGGGCGACCTCGCCGCGTCGGGCGGCTACTGGATCTCGACCGCCTCCGACGAGATCATTGCCGACGCGATGACCGTCACCGGCTCGATCGGCGTCATCGCCATCCTGCCCAACGCCGCCGGCACGCTCGCCAAGATCGGCGTGCACTCGAGCGCCAACGCGACCACCTGGCTGCGTGCCGCGAGCGATCCGCGCGTGCCGCTCGACCCGCGCCTGGCCGACATGATCCAGCGCACGGTCGACCACGAGTACCGCAACTTCACCGCCCAGGTCGCCAAGGCGCGGAAGACGACGACTGAAAAGATCGACGCCGTCGCCCAGGGCCGCGTCTGGTCGGGCAGCCAGGCGCTCGAGCGCGGCCTGGTCGACCGGCTGGGCTTCTTTACCGACGCGGTCCAGTCGGCGTCGAAGCGGGCCCACCTCGGCACCGACCCGCGCGTGGTCTACATCGAACGCGAGCCGGGCACCTTCGCGCGTCTGGTCTCGATGTTCAACGCCCAGGTCGGGCAGGGCGTCTCGGCCGCGCTCGACGAGCGCCTCGCCGGCCTCGGCGTGCCGCTGCAGGCAATCGCCCCGGCGGTGCGCGAGCTCGGCTGGCTCGGCGCCATGCAATCGCGCCGCAAGCCCTTCGAAGCCGTCGCCCACTGTCTCTGCACGGTGCCGTTCTGACCGCTGCGCGAGGCGGGCCGCCGGCGCCGCCGGCGACGCTGAACGACGCCCAGCTCGCCGCGGTGCACCACCTCGGCGGGCCGTGCCTGGTGCTGGCCGGCGCCGGCTCGGGCAAGACCCGCGTCATCGTCCACAAGATCGCGCGCCTGCTCGAGGCCGGCTACGCGCCTTCGCAGGTCGCGGCGATCACGTTCACCAACAAGGCCGCCGAGGAGATGCGCGAACGCGCCCGCGCCCTCATCGGCGGCCGCGCCGCGGGCAAGCTGGCGATCAGCACCTTCCACTCGCTCGGCGTGCGCCTGCTGCGCACGCACGGCGAACGGCTCGGCCTGAAGCCGCGCTTCTCGATTCTCGACAGCGACGACGTGCTCGCCATCCTGAAAGACGCCGGCGGCAGCACCGACAACGCGCTGGCGCGGCGCTGGCAGTGGGCCATCGGCGCGTGGAAGGGGCGAGGCTTCGATGCCGAGCAGGCCGAGCGCGACGCCGCCTCGGGCACGGCGGCGGTGGACATGAAGCCGGAAGACGCGCTCGTCGCCGCCCGCGTCATGCGCCGCTACGAGGAACGCCTGGCCGCCTACCAGGCGGTCGACTTCGACGATCTCGTCGCCCTGCCGGTGAAGCTGCTGGCGCGCGACGACGAGGTGCGAGAGCACTGGCGGGCAACGCTGCGCTACGTGCTCGTCGACGAGTACCAGGACACCAACGGCCTGCAGTACGAGCTGCTCAAGCTGCTCGCCGGCGAGGCCGGCCTGTTCACCGCCGTCGGCGACGACGACCAGAGCATCTACGGCTGGCGCGGCGCCACGCTCGACAACCTGCGCCGCCTGCCGGCCGACTACCCGTCGCTGAAGGTGATCGCGCTCGAGCAGAACTACCGCTCGACCGGCAGCATCCTGCGCGCGGCCAACGCCGTGATCGGCCACAACCCGAAGCTGTTCGCGAAGAAGCTGTGGAGCGACCTCGGCGAGGGCGACCCGGTGGCGCTGCTCGCCTGCGACAGCGAAGCGCACGAGGCCGAGCGGGTGGTCGCGCGCATCGAGTCGCTGCGCGGCGGCAGCGGCGCCCAGCTGAGAGACGTCGCCGTGCTCTACCGCGCCAACCACCAGGCGCGCGTCTTCGAGCAGGCGCTGAGGAAGGCCGACCTGCCGTACAGGGTCTCGGGCGGGCAGAGCTTCTTCGACCGGGCCGAGATCAGGGACCTCTGCGCGTGGCTTCGCCTCGTCGTCAACAACGACGACGACCCGGCCTTCCTGCGCGCCGCGACGAGCCCGAAGCGCGGCATCGGCCACCAGACGCTGGCGGCGCTCGGCACCTTCGCCGGGCGCTGGAA
This sequence comes from uncultured Rhizobacter sp., assembly GCA_964236395.1. Taxonomy (GTDB): domain Bacteria; phylum Pseudomonadota; class Gammaproteobacteria; order Burkholderiales; family Burkholderiaceae_C; genus Schlegelella_A. The sequence goes on along the minus strand of CAXSEJ010000056.1, from coordinate 5,534 downwards.
GACGAGCCTGTTCGAGGCGCTGTTCGCCGAGTCGCTGGTCGCGGCGCTGTCGAGCCGGGCCGTGTTCGCGCTGCACGAGTTCGGGCGCACGGTGAACGACCTCGCCGAGCGCGCCAAGGAGACGAGCGGCGCCGACGACGCCCGCGCGCTGCTGCTCGGCTGGCTCAAGGACATCGGCTACGAGGAGCACCTGCACGAGGGCGAGGAGTCGCCGACGCTGGCCGCGGCGCGCTGGAGCCACGTGCTCGACTTCATCGACTGGATCGCGCGCCGCTGCGGCGGCAGCGGCTCGGAGGCGAGCGGCGACCTGGTGCCGGCGCAGACCGTGCTCGAGGTGGCGCAGACCATCTCCGTGATCGTCAGCCTGGCCGAGCGCGGCGACGACGGCAACGTGGTCACGCTGTCGACGCTGCACGCCGCCAAGGGCCTGGAGTGGCCGCACGTGGTGCTCGCCGGCGTCAACGAAGGGCTGCTGCCGTTCCGGAGCGACGCCAGCGACGACGGCGGCGGCGAAAAGGCCGGTGCCGATCGCATCGAGGAAGAACGCCGGCTCATGTACGTGGGCATCACGAGGGCGCGGGCGACGCTCGCGGTGAGCACGCTGGCTCGCAGGAAGCGCGGCCGCGACACCGTGGCCGCGATGCCGAGCCGCTTCATCGCCGAGATGAAGCTCGACGAAGCGCGTGTCGTGGCCGACCCCCGGGCCAGGCTGCTGGCCTTGCGCGAGGCCGCGGCCGAGCGCGCGGCGCAGGCGCAGCGATCGGCCGCGGCCGATTCCTCCGTCGTCCGCTGACGCAGCAGCAAGCCCGGCCTGCGGCACGACGCCGCGACCGGGTATGCGCGTTGCCGGACCCGGTTGCGGCTGTTGTTCGGCTTCTCGGGCTGACGCGGCGCATCCACTCACCTCCCAAGGAAAGCGCACCATGAACTTCACTCGCAAACTCACCGCGACCGCCGCCGCCGTGGCCATCGTCGCCGCCACCGGTCTGGCCGTCGCCCAGACGTCCACCTCGGGCAGCAGCACCAGCACCGGCAGCACCGGCGCAACGAGCACCAGCGGCTCGGGCAGCACGACCTCGGGCGGCGCCGGAACCGCCGGTTCGACGACGCCGAACTCGATGGGCGGCACCGGCTCGACCGCAGCGGGCAACGCCATGAGCGGCACCGGCTCGGCACGCGGCTCCTCGATCGGCACCGGCGCCACGGGCACCGGCGCGACGCGAGCCACTGGCTCCGGCACCTCCGGCGGCATGGGGATGAGCAACTCCGCCCGTGGCACGAGCAACATGAACGGCAGCAACGGCACGACCGGCACCGGCGGCACGATGGCGCCCGCCACGGAATCCACGACGGCCACGACCACCACGTCCGGCTCGACCGCAATGTCCGGCTCGACCGCAACCTCCGGCTCGACCGGCTCGATGCGCATGTCCCGCTCGACGCGCATGTCGGGCTCGCCGGCGCCGCGGGCCGACCGCAACTGATGTTCTGACCGGATCGGCTCCGGGCGGCGGCGAAGGCGCCGCTGCCCGGGCCTACATGCCCTTGAAGAGCCCGGCGTAGCTCCGGCTCACTTCGAGCTTTTCAGGGTGGCCGCGCACCGCCACGAGCTGGCGGCCGCGCAGGTCGCGCGACACCCCGGCGATCATTCGCGCGTTGACGATGGCGCGGCGATGGATCTGCCAGAAGGCCTCGGCATCGAGCTCCTCGAGCAGCTCCTTGATCGGCTTCCTGATCAATGCCTCGATCGCGGCCGTCTGCACCCGCGTGTATTTTTCGTCGGCGACGAAGAACAGCACCTCGTCCACCGGAATCATCTGGATGCTGGTGCCCACTGCGGCCTGAATCCACTTCAGCCGGGGCGTTGCGCCCGGGTCGATGCGTGTCATGAGCCGCTGCAGCAGCTGCTGCATGCCGCTCGTGTCGGCCGGCTCGCCGGGGGCGCGGCCGGCCAGGCGCTTTTGCACCCGCTCGACGGTCACGCGCAGGCGGTCGCGCTCGGCCGGCTTGAGCACGTAGTCGACGGCGCCCTGCTTGAAGGCCTCGATCGCGTACTCGTCGTAGGCGGTGATGAACACGATCTCGCAGCCGCCCCACGCCGCCGCGTCGCTTCCGGCCGCCTCGTCGTCGTCGGCCAGCTGGCCGATGGCGCGCGCGGCTTCGATGCCGGTCATGCCCGGCATGCGAATGTCGAGGAAGACGAGGTCGGGCCGGTGGGTGCGCGTGAGCTCGACCGCCTCCGCGCCGTTGCGTGCCTCGGCGACGATCTCGAGCCCGGGCCAGACCTCGCCGAGGCGGGCGCGCAACTGCTCGCGCATCAGCCGCTCGTCGTCGGCGATGACGGCGCGAACCGTCGAAGGAGCGTCGGTGGAAGCGGTCATGCGAGGGCTCGTCGGGCGGCAGGAGCGCAGGCGCGAGCGGGGTGGCGGGTCAAGCCGCCGGGCCGGACCGCGGCTGCGCCAGGTAGGGCACGGTCAGCGTCACCACGGTGCCGGTCGGCGTTTGGTCGGCCACCACCATCGCTGCCTTGTCGCCGTAGATGAGCTTCAGTCGCTCGCGAATGTTCTCGAGGCCCACGCCCGTGCCCGCGGTCGCGGCCTTGCCGAAGCCGAGCCCGGTGTCGGCGACCGTGACGGCCAGCTTGCCGTGCACGATTTCGGCAGCCACCTCCAGCTCGCCGCCTTCGGCCTTCGGCTCCAGCCCGTGCTTGATGGCGTTCTCGACCAGGCTCTGGATCATCATCGGCGGGAACTCGGCCGAGAGCAGCCCGTCGGGCACGTGGATGCGGGTGCGCAGCCGGTCTTCCATGCGCACCTTCAGGATCTCGAGGTAGGGCCGGATCACGGCCATCTCGCGGCCCAGGTCGTGCAACGCCGGGTCGCGTTCGCGCATCGAGGGCATGGACGCGCGCAGCAGGGCGATGAGGTTCTTCTGCATCTGGCTGGCGCGCGGCGGGTCGGTCTCGATGAGATGGTCGATCGAGGCCAGCGTGTTGAAGAGAAAGTGCGGCTCGACCTGCGCCTGCATCGCCGCCATGCGCGCCTCGACGACCTGGCGCTTGAGCTGCTCCGACTCGGCCGTCTCGGTGGCGACCGCGGCCTTCACCTCGGCCTGGATCGTGCCCTTGTAGGTGATCTTGAGGATCGCCGAGGCCAGGACCCAGAACCAGGCCAGGCCGACAAGCTGCGGCCCGTTGCGCTCGCCGCGGATGCGTCGGATGGTGCGCACCGTCTTCGCGTTCGATTCGGCGGTTTGCTTCGCCGCCTCGGCCGCCGCTTCGATCGCCTCGCGCTCCGACTCGCGGATCGCCTCCACCACGGCGCTGCGCGCTTCTTCGACGGCTTCGCGCACCGCCTCGGTGTCGGCACCGGGCGGCAGCTTGATCTCCACCCCGTCGGACGAGCCGACGATCGACGCGCCGCGCGAAGGCGCCGAGCTCGCGCTTGCCGGCGCGGTCGGTGAACCCGGTGCGGCGGAGGCGCGGCTCGACGCGATCCGCACGCCGTCCTTGTCGATGGAGATGGTCACGTCGCCGCGGCCGGGCGGCTCGGGCGTCTTGGGCGTCTCGGGCGCTTTGGGCGCTTTCGGCGGCACCGGCACGCCTGCCGGGAAGACCGTCACCTCTTCGCGTTCGTCGCCGCGATCGGAAATGACGCTGGAGAGCGCCAGCGCCGAAACGACGAGGAGCAACGAGAGCGCCACAAAGCGCTTCCATGTGATGCAGACGAGCCAGTTCGCGTAGCGGTGGAACAGCACCACCGCCCGGGTCGCGCCGCGTTGCCAGCGGCTGCGCGGGGCCGCGTCGGGTGACGGAGGATCGGCAAAGGCAGGCATGGGGGAGGAGACGGCGTCGAACGAATGAGGCGCACTGTACGGTCGCCCACCCGCGCCGCAACGTGCGCGCGACCGGCCATCGCTTGCCGGCGACAGTCTGCGCAAACAGGGGCACAGGCCGCGCCGCCGGCCGGCCGCGCCGCGCTGCTCACTCCATCGGTCGCGTGAGCAGCTCGGAGTCGGCAAACGAGGTCGTCGACACCGCCGCGAGGGTCACGGGCGAGGCCGCCAGCGGCCCGGCGCGCCAGTCGGCCAGGAGCGCGTCCCACTTCGGCCGGGCCGCTTCCAGGTGGCGCGCCTTGACGTGGCCGTAGCCGCGGATCATCTCCGGCACGCGCGCGATCTCCACCGCCAGCGGCAGGTTGGCCGGGCCCAGCGTGCGCAGCACCTCCTCCACCGACTCCCGGTAGTCGCGGATCAGCGCGCGTTCGTTGCGTCGCTCCGCGCTGCGGCCGAAGACGTCGAGCGGCGTGCCGCGCAGGCCCTTCAGCTTGGCGAGGACACGGAAGGCACTCAGCATCCACGGGCCGAAGCGCTGCTTCCGCAGCTCGCCCTTGTCGTTCTTCTTCGCAAACGACGGCGGCGCGAGGTGGTACGCAAGCTGGTAGTCCTTGCCCATCTCGCCCTCGAACTGCGCCGCGACCTTGTCGAGGAACTTCGTGTCGGTGTGCAGCCGCGCCACTTCGTACTCGTCCTTGTAGGCCATGAGCTTGAAGAGGTAGCGGGCGACGGCCTCGGTGAGCCTGGTGCCCGGCCGGGCGGCGCCGGGCCGGGTGATCGAAGCCGAGAACACCACCCCGGCCTCGGCGCTGCGCACCCTTTCGACGAAGGCGCGGTACTGCGCCGCGTATGCCGCGTTTTGGTACGCCGTGAGGAACTCGACGCGCCTGGCGATGAGGTCGTCGACGTCGACCGAGCGCTTGACGAGCTCGATCACCTGGCCGGTGCGCACCAGCGCCTTTACCGCCCGCGGCTCGGCGGCGGCGCGGCGGCCCCATTCGAAGGCCGCCTTGTTGTTGTCGACCTGCACGCCGTTCAGCTCGATGGCGCGCATCAGCGCGGCGAGCGAGAGCGGCACGCGGCCCTGCTGCCAGGCGTAGCCGAGCAGCAGCGGGTTGGTGTAGATCGAGTCGCCGAGCAGCTGGACGGCGAGCGTGTCGGCGTCGAGCTTGCCGATGCGGTCGGGGCCGACGGCGGCGCTGACCGCCGCCTCGCAGCTGCCGGCCGGGAACTGCCAGTCGGGGTCGGTGACGAAGGCGGCGGTCGGCGTCGCGTGGGTGTTGAGGGCGACGTAGGTGCGGCCTTCGCGCATGACGGCGAGCGAGGCCTTGTTGGCGGCGACGATCGGGTCGCAGCCGATCACGAGGTCGGCCTCCGCCGTGCCCACCTTCGTCGACAGAATCGACTCGGCACGGTTCGCGATCTGGATGTGGCTCCAGGTCGCGCCGCCCTTTTGCGCCAGGCCGGCCGCGTCCTGCGTGACGATGCCCTTGCCTTCGAGGTGCGCGGCCATGCCGAGCAGCTGGCCGATGGTGATGACGCCGGTGCCGCCGACGCCCGCGACGACGATGCCCCAGGCCTTCTCGCACAAGGGCAGCGCGGGCTCCGGCGGCGCGGCCACGGCCTTCAGCTTCGGCCGCTCCGTGACGCCGCCGCTCTTGCCACTTCCCTCCGCGCTCTTCAGCTGCCCGCCCTCGACG
>CAXSEJ010000055.1:335-12111 GCA_964236395.1 uncultured Rhizobacter sp. | reverse complement strand
CGACCTGCATGATCTCCTTGGTGATGCCCTGGATCTTGATGTCCATCTGCAGCGCCGTGACGCCGGTCGTCGTGCCGGCGACCTTGAAGTCCATGTCGCCGAGGTGATCCTCGTCGCCGAGGATGTCGGTCAGCACCGCGAAGCGGTTGCCTTCCTTGATCAGCCCCATGGCGATGCCGGCGACGTGCGCCTTCAGCGGCACGCCCGCGTCCATCAGCGCGAGGCAGCCGCCGCACACCGAGGCCATCGACGAGGAGCCGTTCGACTCCGTGATCTCCGACACCACGCGCATCGAATACGGAAATTCGCCGCGGTCCGGCAGCACCGCGGCCAGCGCGCGCTTGGCGAGCCGGCCGTGGCCGATCTCGCGCCGCTTCGGCGAGCCGACGCGGCCGGTCTCGCCGGTGGCGAACGGGGGCATGTTGTAGTGCAGCATGAAGTGCTCGCTGTACTCGCCGGCGAGGGCGTCGATGCGCTGCGAGTCGCGGTCGGTGCCGAGCGTGGCGGCGACCAGCGCCTGCGTCTCGCCGCGCGTGAAGAGGGCCGAGCCGTGGGCTCGCGGCAGCAGGCCGCTCCTGATCTCGATCGGGCGCACGGTGCGCGTGTCGCGGCCGTCGATGCGCGGCTCGCCGGACAGGATCTGGTTGCGGACGATCCTGGCTTCGATGTCGAACAGGATGTTGTCGACCTTGACCTTGTCGACCGAGGCGCCGCCTTCGGCGAGCGCGGCCATCGTCGCCGAGGTCACGTCGCGCGTGGCCTGGGTGCGCGCCTGCTTCGAGCGGATCTGGTAGGCGTCGCGCAGCTTCTGCTCGGCGAGCGAACCGACCTGGGCGATGAACGATTCGTCCTTGGCCGGCGCCGTCCAGTCCCAGACCGATTTGCCGGCGTCGCGCACGAGCTCGTTGATCGCCGCAATGGCGACGTTGCCCTGCTCGTGGCCGAAGACCACGCCGGCGAGCATCACCTCTTCGCTCAGCTGCTTGGCTTCCGATTCGACCATCAGCACGGCGGCTTCCGTGCCGGCCACGATGAGGTCCATGTCCGTCTCGGCCATCTGGGCCTTCGTCGGATTGAGCACGTACTGACCGCCTATGTAGCCGACGCGCGCCGCACCGATCGGCCCGTTGAACGGGATGCCCGAGATGGCGAGCGCGGCGCTGGCGCCGATCAGCGACGGGATGTCGGCGGCGATCTCCGGGTTGAGCGACAGGACGTGGATGACGACCTGCACCTCGTTGTAGAAGCCTTCGGGGAAAAGCGGGCGCAGCGGCCGGTCGATCAGACGCGAGGTCAGCGTCTCGAGCTCGCTCGGGCGGCCTTCGCGCTTGAAGAAGCTGCCCGGGATCTTGCCGGCGGCGTAGGTCTTCTCGATGTAGTCGACGGTCAGCGGGAAGAAGTCCTGGCCGGGCTTGGCGTCCTTCTTGGCCACGACCGTGGCGAGGATCACCGTGTCGTCGATGCTGACCAGCACCGCGCCGCTCGACTGGCGCGCGATCTCGCCGGTCTCGAGCGTGACGGTCTGCTGACCCCACTGGAAGGTCTTGGTGACTTTGTTGAACATGCTCATGAAGGTTCTCCGTTAGTGACGGGCGCCTTTCCGGGCGGCGCCGACACCCGGAACGAACCGCTTCGGGCGAGATGCCATTCCAAGGGTGCTCGCCGGGACGGCCGCACGAACAACGGTGGAATGACACAGCGACGCCCGCGCCGCTCGTTCGAATCACCGGCGACCGGAGCGCGTTCGCGCCGGCCTCCGGACGTGGTTGCTACTTGCGCAGGCCCAGCTTGCCGATGAGCGCGGTGTAGCGCTCCACGTCCCGGCCCTTGAGGTAGGCGAGCAGGCTCTTGCGGCGATTGACCATCTTCAGCAGGCCGCGGCGGCCGTGATGGTCTTTCAGGTGGGTCTTGAAGTGCGGCGTGAGCTCGTTGATCCGGTCGGTGAGGAGGGCGACCTGCACCTCCGTCGATCCGGTGTCGGAGGCAGCACGGGCGTGCGCCTTGACGATCTCCGCCGTGTGTTCGGTGGTGGCTGGCATCTCGTTTCCTGGTGTGAAACCGAGCGCGCGCCGACTGGGGGCGGGATCGGTTTCGGGGTCAACTTGCGATCGCCGGTGAAACCGACCGGCGTCGTGCGGGACAACCCGGCATTATAGGCCGAGCGCCGTCGCCAGGCGCTTGCTGCCCTCGAGCAGGCGCGCAGGGTCGCGCGAAGCGAAGCACCAGCGCAGCCAGCCCTCGCCCTCCGGCCCGAATGCGACGCCGGGCGCCAGCCCGAGGCCGTGGTCAATGACCAGCCGCTTGGCCAACGCCAGCGAATCGTCGCTGCCGGGCATGCGGAAAAACGCATACATGCCGCCGTCCGGCACCGCGACGCTCACACGCGGCATGGCCTGCAGGCCCGTCAGCAGCGTGTCGCGGCACGCACGCAAGCGGCCCGCGAGGGCAGGTACCGACTCGTCGGCCTGGGCGAGCGCGGCCAGACCGGCGCGCTGCACGAAGACCGGCGCGCACGACGTGTTGAATTCGATCAGTTTGGCGAAGCCCGGGATCGATGCGGCCGGTGCCACGAGCCAGCCGAGCCGCCAGCCGGTCATGAGAAAGCTCTTCGAGAAGCTGTGCACGACGATCAGCTTGTCGTCGGCCGAGGCGATGTCCAGAAAGCTCGGCGCGCACGACGCGCCGGGGACGGCGAAGTAAAGCCGCTCGTAGACCTCGTCGGCGACGATCCATGTGCCGGTGGCGCGGCAGTGGTCGAGAAGCTCGGCCTGCTCGGCGCACGACAGTGTCCAGCCGGTCGGGTTGTTCGGCGAGTTGACGAGCAGCACGCGGGTGGCCGGCGTGACCGCGCCCTTCAGTGCCGCCATGTCGAGCCGCCACGCGCCATCGACGACAGCGAGCGGCACGCGCGTGACGCGTGCGCCGAGGATGGCCGGCTGGGCCGTGAGGTTGGGCCACACCGGCACCACGGCAACGACCTCGTCGCCCGAGCCGACGAGCGCCTGCATCGCCAGCATGAGCGCGTTCACGCCCGATGACGTGACGGCGATTCGGTCGGCCGTCACTTTCGGATGGAGGCGGCTGACGTAGCCAGCGAGCGCATCTCGCAACTCGGGCAGGCCGAGGTTGTGCGAGTAGAAGGTTTCGCCGCCGTCGATCGAGCGGGCGGCGGCCTCGCGAATGGCCAGCGGCGTGGCCTCGTCGCTCTCGCCGAACCAGAAGGCGAGCACGTCGCTGCGCCCGAGGCCGGCGTTGGCCACTTCTCGAATCTTGGAGCCGGGCAGTTGATCGACGATGGGACGCATGGGCGGGCCGGGGTGCAGTCGAGTCTTGAAATGGCGACCGCTGCTCTCACTTCGTGGACAAGGCCGCAGCAGTCGCCGCGACCAACGTAAAACGATCCATTTTAGGAGTTCCTCATGTTTGTCTTGCCTCTTGCCCGCTCTGCCTCCCCCGTCCGCCGTGACCCGCGGGTCGCGTCGTTCGACAACCTGGCCTCGCGCCTGCTCGACACTTCGTTCGATCGCTTCTTCGGCGGTTCGGATGCTGCCGCCCAGACGCGCACGCCTGCGATGGACGTTGCCGAGAGCGACACCGCGTACACCGTCACCTTCGAGGTGCCGGGCGCCAGCCGTGAGCAGCTGAAGGTGTCCGTCGAAGGCCGTCGCATCGCGCTCGCCACGGCTGCGGTCGATGCTCCTGCCGCCGAAGTCCAGCCGGCCGACGGCCAGGCCGGGGCGGCGCCGTCCACCCGCGTGCTTTATCGCGAGCGTCGCCCGGCGAGCTATGCCCGCACCGTGAGCTTGCCTGCGGAAGTCGACCAGGCGACGTCGCAGGCGAAGTTCGACAACGGCGTGCTCACGCTCGTGCTCGCCAAGAAGGTGCCGGCCGGCGCCACGCAGCTGCAGATCGGCTGATCGCGGCCTGCGTCCGGGCGCTTCACGCCGTGGCCAGCGGCCAACGCGGCAACACGTCGAACGCATAGTCGCTCGACGTGCGTGCAACGCCGCGTTGCAGCCGCATGGCCGCGGCAAGGGCGATCATGGCGCCGTTGTCCGTACAGAGCGCCAGCGCGGGGTAGTGCACCCGCAGCTGACGCTTCGTGCACTCCGCCTTCAGGCGATCACGCAACAGTCGATTGGCGCCCACGCCGCCGGCCACGACGAGACGGCCGAGCCCCGTCTTGGCCAGCGCCGCCAGCGAGCGGCGAACGAGGATGTCGACGATCGCTTCCTGTGTCGAAGCGGCCAGGTCGGCACGGGACTGCTCGCAGCTGTTGGTGAGCTTCATCGCGTGCGTGCGAACGGCTGTCTTGAGGCCGGCGAACGAGAAGTCGAGCGAGTCGCGCTGCAGGAGCGGACGCGGCAGTGCGAACGCCGCCGCGTCGCCGAACTCGGCCAATCGCGCCAGCGCCGGCCCGCCGGGATAGCCGAGTCCGAGCAGCTTGGCCGACTTGTCGAAGGCTTCGCCGGCAGCGTCGTCGATGGTGTCGCCGAGCAGCTCGTACGCGCCGACGTCGTCGACCCGCAACAGCTGCGTGTGGCCGCCCGAGACGAGCAGCGCCACGAACGGGAACTCGGGCCGGTCGTCGCCGAGGAAGGGCGAGAGCAGGTGGCCTTCGAGGTGGTGCACGCCGAGCACCGGCCGGCCGAGCGCCGCGCCCAGCGCGTTGGCGACCCCGGCACCGACGAGCAGCGCCCCGGCCAGCCCGGGCCCGCGCGTGTAGGCGACGACGTCGATGGCGGATACCGCCAGCGCCGATGCGTCGAGCACCTCCCTCGCCAGCGGCACGACCCGGCGAATGTGGTCGCGCGAGGCGAGCTCGGGCACGACGCCGCCATACGATGCGTGCATCTCCGCCTGGCTGTGCAGCGCCTGTGCGAGCAGCTCCGGCGCGTTCTGGCCCTGTGCCCGAACGACCGCGACGCCGGTCTCGTCGCACGAGGTCTCGATGCCGAGCACGGTGAAGGTCTGCAACGGAAATGCCTCGCAAGTGAGCGGCGCGCGTTCAGCCGTCGGCGAATGCTAACTGTCGCAAATTTCACGAAGTGCTTGCAACCCGCGCTTCCGGCCAGTGGGGGCAGCGGTTAGGCTCGGCGTCCCGATGAAAGAGTACCGCCTCTCCGCCTGGCCCGAGCACTCGCCTGAGTTTCAGCGAACAGGGCACCGGCGCGTGCTGAGCGAGATGTCGTCGCGCTACATGTCCATCGTTCAGTTGGCGGAGGCCAGCGGCCTCAAGAAGAACGAAGTTCGCGCGTTCATCGAGATGCTCGATGGCCGCGGCCTCGTCACCGAGCGCGACGCCACGGCGCCGGAATCGTTCCCCGATTCGAAGAGCCCGCTGAGCTGGCTCCGGCGCGCCATGACGGCGCCTTCCGACCGCCGCTGATTCGTTCTCGCTGCCAGCGCCACGGCGCTGCACGGTTCAGTGCTTTTCCTTGGCGTGGTTGATCGAGTACTTCGGTATCTCGACCGTCACGTCGATGCGTGCCAGGATGGCCTGGCACGAGAGCCGCGACGTCGGCGCCAGCCCCCAGGCCCGGTCGAGCAGGTCTTCTTCGCTCTCGTCGGGCTCGCCGAGCGAGGCGTAGCCGTCACGCACCACGACATGGCAGGTGGTGCACGCGCAGCTCATCTCGCAGGCGTGCTCGATGTTCACGCCATGCTCGAGCAAGGCTTCGCAGATCGATTCGCCGGGCGCGGCGACGATCTCCTTGCCCGCGGGGCAGTACTCGGGATGCGGCAACACCTTGATCACCGGCACGATCAGACGTCCTCGACGCGACGGCCGGCAAGTGCCCGCCGGATGCCGCGGTTCATGCGCTCGGCGGCGAAGTTCTCGGTGGCGTCGGCGAGCGCTTCGACGGCACCTTCGATCGCCGGACGGTCGCTGCCCGCGCGCGCCTCGGCGAGCGCTCGCATGCACTGTTCGATGCTCTCCCGCTCGTCGCTCGACAGCAGGTCCCGGTCGGCGCCAAGCGCCGTCGCAGTGGCGGCGAGCAGCCGGTCGGCGTCGACCCTGGCCTCGCGCAGGCTGCGCTCGGCCATGTCGGCCTCGGCCGCGCCGAAGCCTTCGCCCAGCATGCGCGCGACCTCGTCGTCGGACAGACCGTAGCTCGGCTTGACGCTCACCGAAGCCTCGACGCCGGCCGTCTGCTCGCGCGCGCTCACGGCGAGCAGCCCGTCGGCGTCGACGGTGAAGGTGACGCGGATGCGGGCGGCGCCCGCCACCATCGGCGGGATGCCGCGCAGCTCGAAGCGGGCGAGCGAGCGGCAGTCGGCGACGAGGTCGCGCTCACCTTGCAGGACGTGGATCGACATCGCCGTCTGGCCGTCCTGAAAGGTGGTGAAGTCCTGCGCCTTGGCAGCCGGGATCGGGCTGTTGCGCGGAATGACGCGCTCGACCAGGCCACCCATGGTCTCGAGCCCCAGCGACAGGGCGATCACGTCGAGCAGCAGCATGTCGCCCGCGCCACGGTTGCCCGCCAGCGCATCGGCCTGGCGCGCCGCGCCCAGCGCGACGACCTGGTCCGGGTCGAGATTGGTGAGTGGCTCGCGTCCGAAGGCAGCGGCGACGGCGCGGCGCACGAGCGGCATGCGCGTCGAGCCGCCGACGAGGACGACGCCGTCGATCTCGGCCGGCGCCACCTTCGCATCGCGCAGCACCTGCCGCACGACGGCGGTCGTGCGAGCGACCCAGGGCTCGGCCACGGCCTCGAGGTCGCAGCGGTGCACGGGCTGGGCGACGTCCTGGCCGCCGATGCGGCAGGAGAAGACCGCCTCGTCGGCCGCCGACAGCGCCTCCTTCGCGGCGCGCGCGGCGACCAGCGCGGCGCGGCGGTCGTGGGCCCCGGCCGCCGTCGCGCCGGCCTGCGCCAGCGCCCAGTCGGCGAGCGACTGGTCGATGTCGTCGCCGCCGAGCGCCGAATCGCCGCCGGTGGCGATCACCTCGAACACGCCGCGGCTCATGCGCAGCAGCGAGAGGTCGAACGTGCCGCCGCCCAGGTCGTATACGGCGTAGAGGCCTTCGCTGGCGTTGTCGAGCCCGTAGGCGATCGCGGCCGCCGTCGGCTCGCTGATGAGGCGCAGCACGTGCAGGCCGGCGAGCTCGGCCGCGTCTTTCGTCGCCTGGCGCTGGCCGTCGTCGAAGTACGCCGGCACGGTGACCACGGCGCCGAGCAACTCGTGGTCGAAGGTGTCTTCGGCGCGCTGGCGCAGCGTCGCGAGGATTTGCGCCGACACCTCGACCGGCGACTTGGCGCCGGCCACCGTCTTCACCCGCACCATGCCGGCGCCCGGCTCGTCGACCAGCTCATACGGGAAATGACCGCCGCGCGCGACGTCGTCGGCGCCTCGGCCCATCAGGCGCTTGACCGAGACGATCGTGTTGTACGGATCGTCGGCCATGCCGGCCAGCGCCGACGCGCCGATGCGCACCCCGCCGCCTTCGAGGTAGCGCACGGCCGAAGGCAGCAGCACCTCGCCGCGGGCATCGGGCAGGCACTCCACGACGCCGTTGCGCACTGCGGCGACGAGCGAGTGCGTGGTGCCGAGGTCGATGCCGATGGCGAAGCGACGGGTGTGCGGGTCGGGCGAGGCGCCGGGTTCGGCGATCTGCAGCAGGGCCATGTCAGCCGCCGAGCGCGACCAGGCGCTTGTCGACGTCGGCGGCGAAGCGCTCGACGAACATCAGCGCCCTCACCTCCGCGGCGGCGCAGGCGTGTTCGTGACGCTCGTCGAGGAGCCCGGCGATGCGATCGAGAGCGGCCGTCCGCCGCCCGGCGACCTCGTGCGCCACGGCCTCCACGCTGGCGCGGGAGGTGGCCTCGTCGAGCGACTCTCGCCACGCCATCTGCTGGATCAGGAAGTCGACCGGCATCGAGGTGTTGTCTTCGGCGCCGATCGGCGCGCCACCCAGTTCACACAGGTAGCCGGCGCGGCGGAGGGGGTCGGCAAGACGGGCATGGGCTTCGTTGACTCGCGCCGCCCACTGCATTGCCACCCGGCTCGATGCGGCACCGGCAGACGCGAAGCGGTCGGGATGGACTTCGGCCTGCAAGGCCCGGCGCCGCGCGTCCAGCTCCGATCGCTCGAGCCGAAAACGGCGAGGCAGTCCGAGCAGCTCGAAATCGTCGCTGTCTAGACGCGAAACGACTCTCCGCAGCCGCACCGGTCCTTCTCGCGCGGGTTGTGGAACTTGAAGCCCTCGTTGAGCCCTTCGCGCACGAAGTCGAGCTCGGTGCCGTCGATGTAGGGCAGGCTCTTCGGGTCGATGATGACCTTGACGCCGTGTCCTTCGAACACGTGGTCCTCAGGAGCGAACGCGTCGGCGTATTCGAGCTTGTAGGCCAGGCCGGAGCAGCCGGTCGTCTTCACGCCCAGCCGCACGCCGACGCCCTTGCCGCGCTTGTCGATGTAGCGCGAGACGTGCCGCGCCGCCGCTTCGGTCAGCGTGACGGACATCGTCAGATCACCTCTTCGGCAAACACGGCGGCGGAGGGAACCGTGTCCACGCGGTTCTTCGCCCGGTAGTCGCTCACCGCCGCCTTGATCGCGTCTTCAGCGAGGATCGAGCAGTGGATCTTGACCGGAGGGAGCGCCAGCTCCTTGGCGATCTGCGTATTCTTGATCGTGAGCGCCTCGTCGAGCGACTTGCCCTTGACCCACTCGGTGACCAGCGAGCTCGAGGCGATCGCCGAGCCGCAGCCATAGGTCTTGAACTTTGCGTCTTCGATGAGCCCGGTCTCGCGATTCACCTTGATCTGCAGTTTCATCACGTCGCCGCACGCCGGCGCGCCGACCATGCCGGTGCCCACGCCCTCGTCGCCCTTGTCGAACGAGCCGACGTTGCGCGGGTTCTCGTAGTGCTCGACGACCTTTTCGCTGTAAGCCATGTTCTTTCCTTTAGAGGGCCGCGCCGATCAATGCGCCGACCACTGGATCGTGCTGAGGTCGATGCCTTCCTGGTGCATGTCCCAAAGCGGTGAGAGTTCGCGCAGCCGCGCCACGCGGTCCGTCAACGTGGAGACCACGTAGTCGATCTCCTGCTCGGTCGTGAACCGGCCGATGGTCATGCGCAAGCTCGAATGGGCCAGCTCGTCGCTGCGGCCGAGCGCGCGCAGCACGTAGCTCGGCTCGAGACTGGCGGAGGTGCAGGCGGAGCCCGAGGAGACCGCGATGCCCTTGACGCCCATGATCAGCGACTCGCCCTCGACGAAGTTGAACGACATGTTCACGTTGTGCGGCACGCGCTGGTCCGGATGGCCGTTCAAAAACGTCTGCTCGATGCCCGACAGGCCGTCGATGAGCTTGCGATGCAGCATGCGGATGCGCTCGCTCTCGGTGCCCATTTCCTCGCGCGCGATTCGGAACGCCTCGCCCATGCCGATGATCTGGTGTGTGGCCAGGGTGCCGGAGCGCATGCCCCGCTCGTGGCCACCGCCGTGCATCTGCGCTTCCAGCCGCACCCGCGGCTTGCGCCGGACGTACAGCGCGCCGATGCCCTTGGGGCCATACGTCTTGTGCGACGCGAGGCTCATCAGGTCGACCGGCAGCGTCGCCAGGTCGATGACCACCTTGCCTGTCGACTGGGCTGCGTCGACGTGGAAGATGATGTTGCGCTCACGGCACATGGCGCCGATCGCGGCGATGTCCTGGATGACGCCGATCTCGTTGTTCACATGCATCACCGAGACGAGGATCGTGTCAGGCCGCATGGCTGCTTTCAGCTTGGCGTGGTCGAGCAGGCCGTCTTCCTCGACGTCGAGGTAGGTGACCTCGAAGCCCTGGCGCTCGAGCTCGCGCATCGTGTCGAGCACGGCCTTGTGCTCGGTCTTGACGGTGATCAGGTGCTTGCCGCGCGTCTTGTAGAACTGCGCCGCGCCCTTCAACGCGAGGTTGTCGGATTCGGTCGCGCCCGATGTCCAGACGATCTCGCGTGGGTCGGCGCCGACGAGCGCCGCGACCTGCTCCCGCGCCTTCTCGACCGCCTCCTCCGCTTCCCATCCCCAGGCATGGCTGCGCGAGGCCGGGTTGCCGAAGTGCTCGCGCAACCAGGGGATCATCGCGTCCACCACCCGCTGGTCGACCGGCGTGGTCGCGCCGTAGTCCATATAGATCGGAAAGTGCGGGGTCGTGTCCATGGAAAGAAAAAGACTCGGAAAAACTACGTCGAGAACTACTTCGAGAAGGCGGCGCCAAGCGCGAACACCGAGTTCGGTGCGGTGATCTTGATCGGCTTGACGACGGGTTGCGTCGAGATGGCGCGCTTGACCGGGTGCTCCTCGATCGACACGCCCTTGGCGATCTGTTCGTCGACCAGCTTTTTCAGGGAAACAGAGTCGAGGAACTCGATCATCTTGGAGTTGAGGCTCGCCCACAGGTCGTGCGTCATGCAGCGGCCGGCGTCGTCGCCCATGCAGTTTTCCTTGCCGGCGCAGCCCGTGGCATCGATCGGCTCGTCGACCGCGACGATGATGTCGGCGACGGTGATTTCCTCCGACTTGCGTCCGAGCGAATAGCCGCCGCCCGGCCCGCGCGTGCTCTCGACGAGCTCGTGGCGACGCAGCTTGCCGAAGAGCTGCTCGAGGTAGGAGAGCGAAATCTGCTGCCGGCCGCTGATGGCCGCCAGGGCGACCGGACCGGAATGCTCGCGCAATGCCAGATCGATCATCGCGGTCACGGCGAAACGGCCTTTGGTGGTCAGACGCATGAAAAGTACTCCTCTGTCCGGTTCGGAACGCTGCTGCAGCGACATGGCGGCTTCATGGCAAAAACCAGGCCGGCAACTCGCCTAAGTCATTTTTCGGTAGACGGCTTCCATACCCGAGTGAATCGCTCAAGTATAAGGGAAGCCGACCGATTTGGTCGAGATTGGCTCGATTGGTTCCCGTTCAAGGGCGAGGCGATGTCGCCGGCTGGATCGGCAGCACGTTGTCGCCGCCCGGCGCGCCGAAAGCTTGCTCGCGCAGGGCGGCGAGCTGGTCGCGGACCCGGGCCGCCTTCTCGAATTCGAGGTTGCGGGCGTGCTCGAGCATCTGCTTCTCGAGCGCCTTGATTCGCTTGCCGAGGTCTTTCTCGCTCAGCGCCTCGACCACTGCGCCTTCGCGCCCCACTTTCACGTCGTCCTTGCCGCCCTTGTCGCTGTAGATCCCGTCGATCAGCTCCTTGATGCGCTTGACGACGCTGACCGGCGTGATGCCTTCGGCCAGGTTGTGCGCCGTCTGCCGGGCGCGGCGGCGCTCCGTCTCGTCGAGGGCGAGCTTCATCGAGTCGGTGACCTTGTCGGCGTAGAGGATCGCCTTGCCGTTCAGGTTGCGGGCGGCCCGGCCGATCGTCTGAATCAGGCTGCGCTCCGAGCGCAGGAAGCCCTCCTTGTCGGCATCGAGGATGGCCACGAGCGACACCTCCGGGATGTCGAGACCCTCGCGCAGCAGGTTGATGCCGACGAGCACGTCGAAAGTGCCCAGGCGCAGGTCGCGCAGGATCTCGACCCGCTCGACCGTGTCGATGTCGCTGTGCAGGTAGCGCACCTTGACGCCGTTGTCGGCGAGGTAGTCGGTGAGCTGCTCGGCCATCCGCTTGGTGAGCGTGGTGATGAGCACCCGCTCGTTGACGTCGACCCGGGTCCGGATTTCCTGCAGCACGTCGTCGACCTGGTGCACGGCGGGCCGCACCTCGAC
Organism: uncultured Rhizobacter sp.; assembly: GCA_964236395.1. Classification (GTDB taxonomy): domain Bacteria; phylum Pseudomonadota; class Gammaproteobacteria; order Burkholderiales; family Burkholderiaceae_C; genus Schlegelella_A. The sequence goes on along the minus strand of CAXSEJ010000055.1, from coordinate 430 downwards.
CACCGGATCGATCAGCCCGGTCGGCCGGACGAGCTGCTCGACCACCTGGCCCGCATGCTCCTTCTCGTACGCCGCCGGCGTGGCCGAGACAAACA
>CAXSEJ010000055.1:0-325 GCA_964236395.1 uncultured Rhizobacter sp. | reverse complement strand
GATTGATTAGTTTTGTTGGTTGGATGAGTTGTTTGATTATCTGGTTTGTGTGTTTTTTTTTGTACGCCACCGGCGTGGCCGAGACAAACACGACCTGGCGCATCTTGGCCTCGAATTCCTCGAACTTGAGCGGCCGGTTGTCGAGCGCCGAGGGCAGGCGAAAGCCGTAATCGACGAGCGTGGTCTTCCTCGCCCGGTCGCCGTTGTACATGCCACCCAGCTGGCCGATCATGACGTGGCTCTCGTCGAGGAACATCAAGGCGTCTTTGGGCAGGTAGTCGACCATCGTCGCAGGAGGCGAGCCCGGCGGCGCGCAGGAGAGGTG
>CAXSEJ010000054.1:0-12473 GCA_964236395.1 uncultured Rhizobacter sp. | reverse complement strand
TGCGCTTTTGTGCGGTGAGCGGCGGCAGGGCGTCGTCGGCACCTTGCTTCGGCACCGTCGGCGGTGCGCCGGGCGACGGTGCCGAGGCCGGCGCCCTGGCCATGACGGGCGGCGAGACCGACGCCGCGCTCGCCGCCATGCGAGCGATGAAGTCGCCCAGCGCGTCCTGCACCGCCTGCGCGGCGCTCGCCTCGTCGCGCTCCTTGTCGCGAATGAGCTCGAGCAGCGGGTCGTGCGCCTTCGCCGGGTGGAGATCGAACACCAGCCGGTGCTGATAGGCCGCGACCGGCGCCAGTGTGAACAGCTCCGGCAGCGTCGCCTGCTTCAGGTCGATGACCAGGCGCACGACGCGCGGCTGGTTCGAGCCGACGCGCACGCCGGCGATGTAGGGGTCGTCGCCGCGCACCTTGCCGACGAGCTCGCGCAGCTGGCCGCTGAGCTCGAGCCCGTCGACGTCGATGACCAGCCGGTCGGGACCGGCGGCGAGGAAGTGGCGTGCCGTCAAGGGTGCGTCCGACTCGATGGTGACGCGTGTGTACTCGTCGGCCGGCCAGACGCGCACGGCCACGATGGCCGCGCCCCGGGCCGGCGAGTGCACGCCGAAGGCCAGCGCCAGCGCGCCCATGCCGCGGAGCGCCCGGCGGCGTGCCGGCGAGGTCATCGCAGGAGCGCCGCGCCGAGCGCTGTCAAGGCGTCGAGGCGTGCGTCGCGGCCGGCCGTGACGGTGGCGGCGGCGTCTGCCCCGTCGCGCGGCGCGATGGTGATGCGCAGATCGCAGAGCGGCAGCAGGCCCGCCGCCTTCTCGGGCCACTCGACGAGCTTCAGGCCCGGGCCGGCGAAGACCTCGCGAAAGCCCGCGTCTTCCCACTCCTGCGGGTCGTCGAAGCGATAGAAGTCGAAGTGGGCGATGGCGAATCCGCCGTGCGCCGTGTCGGCGTCGTACGCTTCCATCAGCGCATAGGTCGGGCTCTTGACGCGGCCGGCGACGCCGAGCGCGCCGAGGAGATGGCGCACGAAGGTCGTCTTGCCGGCGCCGAGCGGACCGTGCAGCTCGACGAAGGCATTGCCGAGCGCCGGGCACGCAGCCAGCGCCACGGCGCTGCGTGCGCAGGCCGCCTCGTCGAGCCAGCCCGAGAGCCGCGTTTCTAGAATCGCCGACACCGATGAGCGAACCTCTTCCTTTCGACCTGCAGTCCCTGCCCGCGTCGTTGCGCGACTGGGGAAGCGAGCTCGGATTTTCCCAGATCGGCGTGGCCGGCATCGACCTCGGCGAGGCCGAGCCGCGCCTCGCCGCCTGGCTCTGCAACGGATTCCACGGCGAGATGGACTACATGGCCGCGCACGGCACGAAGCGGGCGCGGCCGGCCGAGCTCGTGCCGGGCACGGCGAGCGTCATCACCGCCCGGCTCGACTACCTGCCGCGCGGCACCGAGGCGGGCTGGCAGCAGGTGCAGTGGAGCCGCCTCGACGACCCGCGCCAGGCCGCGGTCTCGCTCTATGCCCGCGGCCGCGACTACCACAAGGTGCTGCGCCGGCGCCTTCGGCAGCTGGCCGATCGCGTCGCCGAAGCGGTCGGCCCGTTCGGCCACCGCGTCTTCACCGACTCGGCGCCGGTGCTCGAGGTGGAGCTGGCGTCGCGCAGCGGCCTGGGCTGGCGCGGCAAGCACACGCTGGTGCTCGACCGCGTCGGCGGCTCGATGTTCTTCCTCGGCGAGATCTATGTCGACCTCGCGCTGGCGCCGACCGAGCCGGTCGAGCCGCGTTGCGGCACGTGCCGCGCCTGCATCGACATCTGCCCGACGCAGGCCATCGTCGCGCCCTACGAGCTCGACGCGCGGCGCTGCATCTCCTACCTCACCATCGAAGCCAGCGGCGCGATCCCGCTCGAGTTCCGCGCCGCGATGGGCAACCGCATCTACGGCTGCGACGACTGCCAGCTCGTCTGCCCCTGGAACAAGTACGCGACCGCCAGCCCGCTCGCCGACTTCGACACCCGGCCCGTGCTCGACGCGCCGAGCCTGCTCGAGCTCTGGGCCTGGAGCGAGGAGGAGTTCCTGCGCCACACCGAGGGCAGCGCCATCCGCCGCATCGGCCACGAGCGCTGGCAGAGGAACATCGCGGTCGCCCTCGGCAACGCCCTGGCGGCGACCGGCGATGCGGCCATCGGCGCGGCCTTGCAGGCACGCCAGCCGGCGGCCTCCGCGCTCGTGCGCGAGCACATCGACTGGGCTTTGCAGCAGTCACCATGCCGGGGCTTTGCATCGCGCCTTTAAACTCGGCCGACCCCCTCGCCACGAACGCCGCTCTCATGCTGAACCGCCGCCTTCTCATCGCCTCCGCCGTGGCCAGCACGCTCGCCGCCGCCAGCCGCGCCTCGTGGGCGCAGGCCTACCCGAACAAGCCGATCCGCCTCGTCGTCCCGTTCGCTCCGGGCGGCACGACCGACATCGTCGCCCGCGTCGTCTCGGAGAAGTTCGGCGCCGCCATCGGCCAGACCATGATCGTCGAGAACAAGGCGGGCGCCGGCGGCTCGATCGGCGCGCTCGAGATCGTGCGTGCCGCGCCCGACGGCTACTCGCTCGGCATGGCCACGGTCTCGACCACCGCGTCGAACCCGGCCATCAACAAGAAGATCGGCTACGACCCGATCACCGACTTCACGCCGATCATCAACATCGCGGCGACGCCGAACGTGATCGCGGTGCACCCGAGCTTTCCGGCGCGCGACTACAAGGGCTTCCTCGCCGAGCTGAAGAAGAACCCGGGCAAGTACAGCTTCTCGAGCTCCGGCACGGCCGGCATCGGCCACATGCAGATGGAGCTGTTCAAGAACCTCTCGGGCACCTTCGTGACCCACATTCCGTATCGCGGTGCCGGCCCGGCGCTGAACGACACGGTCGCGGGCCAGGTGCCGATGATCTTCGACAACCTGCCGTCGGCGCTGCCCTTCATCAAGGACGGCCGGCTGATCGCCATCGTCGTCGCCGCGCCGCAGCGCCTCGCCGTGCTGCCCAACGTGCCGACGTTCAAGGAAGTGGGCCTCGAGCCGGTGAACCGGCCGGCCTTCTACGGCATCTACGGACCGAAGGGCCTGCCGAAGGACATCGTCGACAAGGTCAACGCGGCGGTGAAGAAGACGCTCGAAGACCCGAACGTCAAGCGGCGCATCGAGGAAACGGGCTCGCTGATCGTCGCCAACACGCCGGAGCAGTTCGCGGCGCAGATCGTGGCCGAGTACGACGTGTACAAGAAGGTCGTTCTGGCGCAGAAACTGACGCTGGAGTGATCCAGTGGATCGCGATGAGGCGATCGACGCCTTCATCGACGCCCTCTGGATCGAGGAGGGGCTGGCGGCCAACACCCTGGCCGCCTACCGCCGCGACCTGACGCTCTATGCCAAATGGTTCGCCGGCCGGCGCGCCGGGGCGGCGCAGGGCGGGCTGCTCCAGGCGAGCGAGACCGACCTGCGCGCGTACGCCGCCGCGCGCCACGCCGGCAGCGCCGCGGCCAGCACGAATCGGCGCCTGACGGTGTTCAGGCGCTTCTTCCGCTGGGCACTGCGCGAGCGGATGATCGATGCCGACCCCACCCTGCGCCTGGACGCGGCGCGCCAGCCGATGCGCGTGCCGCAGACGCTCAGCGAGGCGCAGGTGGAGGCGCTGCTCGCCGCGCCCGAGGCCCGCACGCCGCTCGGCCTGCGCGACCGCGCGATGCTGGAGCTGCTCTACGCCAGCGGCCTGCGCGTGAGCGAGCTGGTCGGCCTGAAGACGGTGAACGTGAGCTTCGTCGAGAGCGCGCTGCGCGTCACCGGCAAGGGTGCGAAGGAGCGGCTGGTGCCCTTCGGCGAAGAAGCGCTGGCGTGGATGCAGCGCTACCTCGGCGAGGCGCGAGGGGTGATCCTCGCCGGGCAAGCGAGCGCCGCCCTGTTCGTCACCGCGCGCGGCGGCCCGATGACGCGGCAAATGTTCTGGAAGTTGCTGAAGGCACACGCGGCCCGTGCCGGCATCGCCGTGCCGCTCTCGCCGCACACGCTGCGCCATGCCTTCGCGACGCACCTGCTCAACCACGGTGCCGACCTGCGCGCGGTGCAGATGCTGCTCGGCCACGCCGACATCTCCACCACGACGATCTACACCCATGTGGCGCGAGAGCGCCTGAAGGCGCTGCATGCCAGCCACCACCCGCGCGGTTGAGGCGATCGGGTGCGGCCACGCGCGGGCGAGCTCGGGTCGCGATGGGCACCGCCCCGCCGCGTCGCTGGCCTCAGCATCGCGATCTCGACGTCGAGCACCGTCGTCAGGCCGCCGGGGCCCTGGGCGCCGATGCCGAGCGCGTTGATCCTGTCGTGCAGCTCGATGGGCGGCGGCGTCACACGCCTTCTTCGGGGAGATGGGCGCGATGCGCGTCGTTCGCGGTCGTGTTGAGCAGCTTGTCGGTGTAGGCGATGGCGATCGCCGAGAGCAGGAAGGTGGCGTGGATGATGGTCTGCCACATCAGCACCTTGTCGTCGGTGCTGCCGGCGCTGATGAAGGTCTTCAGCAGATGGATCGAGCTGATGCCGATGATGGCCGTGGCCAGCTTCACCTTAAGCACCGAGGCGTTCACGTGCGAGAGCCACTCCGGCTCATCGCGGTGACCCTCCAGGCCCATGCGGCTGACGAAGGTCTCGTAGCCGCCGACGATCACCATGATGAGCAGGTTGGAGATCATCACCACGTCGATGAGGCCGAGCACGGCCAGCATGATCACCGTCTCGGAGAGGCGAGGCCGCGCCACGACGCCTTCGATCACCTCGGGCGTGTAGCCGATGCTCTCGATCAGCGTCGACAAGGCCGCGCTGCTGCCGAGCGCCGCCTGGATCAGGTGCACCAGCTCGATCCAGAAGTGGTAAACGTAGACGCACTGGGCGACGATGAGGCCGAGGTACAGCGGCAGCTGCAGCCAGCGGCTCATGAAGATGAACTTCGGCAGCGGGCGCAGCGGGGAACTGGGGGCGGTCATCGGGTCCTTCTGGCCGGGCAGGACGGCAGAATTGTAGGTGCGGCATATGAGGTACAACGCCGCATTCCACGAGGAGAACCGAATGAGCGCCGAAGCCCGCCCTGCCGACCTGTACCCGCCGCCTGCCGCGCTCGCCAAGGAGGCGCACGTCTCCGGCATGGCCGCCTACCAGGCCCTGTGCGACGAAGCCGCGCGTGACCACGAGGGCTTCTGGGCGCGCCAGGCGCGCGAGCTCATCAGCTGGCGCACGCCGTTCAGGAAGGTGCTCAACGCCGACACGCCGCCCTTCTTCAAGTGGTTCGAGGACGGCACCCTGAACGCCTCGTACAACTGCCTCGACCGGAACGTGGAGCAAGGCCTCGGCGACAAGACCGCGATCGTCTTCGAGGCCGACGACGGCGCCGTCACGACCGTCACCTACAGCGAGCTGCTGGCGCTCACCTGCAGACTGGCCAACGTGCTGAAGGCGCGTGGCCTGGTCAAGGCCGACCGCGTCGTCATCTACATGCCGATGTCGATCGAGGGCGTGGTCGCGATGCTGGCCTGCGCCCGCATCGGCGCCACCCACTCGGTGGTCTTCGGCGGCTTTTCGGCGCAGAGCCTGCGCGACCGCATCGCCGACACCGGCGCGGTGCTCGTCCTCACCGCCGACGAGCAGCTGCGCGGCGGCAAGGCGCTGCCGCTGAAGGCCATCGTCGACGAGGCGCTCACCGGCCCCGGCCATTCGGTGCGCGACGTGATCGTGTACCGCCGCACCGGCGGCCCGGTCAGCTTCGTCGCGCCGCGCGACAAGTGGCTGCACGAGCTGCTCGCCAAGGAACCCTCGACCTGCGAGCCGGAATGGGTGCTGGCCGAGCACCCGCTGTTCCTGCTCTACACCTCCGGCTCGACCGGCAAGCCGAAGGGCGTGCAGCACTCGACGGGCGGCTACCTGCTGCACGCCGCGCTCACCACCAAGTGGACCTTCGACCTCAAGCCCGACGACGTGTTCTGGTGCACGGCCGACATCGGCTGGGTCACCGGCCACACCTACATCGCCTACGGGCCGCTCGCGCTCGGCGGCACGCAGGTCGTCTTCGAAGGCATTCCCACGTACCCCGACGCGGGCCGCTTCTGGAAGACGATCGAGAAGCACAAGGTCTCGATCTTCTACACCGCGCCGACGGCGATCCGCGCCCTCATCAAGACCGCCGAGGCGAACGCGAAGGTGCACCCGAGGAGCTTCGATCTGTCGAGCCTGCGCATCCTGGGCTCGGTCGGCGAGCCGATCAACCCGGCGGCGTGGGAGTGGTATCACCGCGAAGTGGGCGGCGGCCGCTGCCCGATCGTCGACACCTTCTGGCAGACGGAGACCGGCGGCCACGTCATCACGCCGCTGCCGGGGGCGACGCCGCTGGTGCCCGGCTCGTGCACGCTGCCCTTTCCCGGCATCGACGCGGCGGTGGTCGACGAGCAGGGCCACGACGTGCCGAACGGCAAGGGCGGCCTCCTGGTCATCAAGAAGCCGTGGCCGAGCATGATCCGCACGATCTGGGGCGACCCGGATCGCTACGCCAAGAGCTACTACCCGGCCGAGTTCGACGGCAGGTACTACCTCGCCGGCGACGGCGCCATCCGCGACGAGAAGACCGGCTACTTCACCATCACCGGCCGCATCGACGACGTGCTCAACGTCAGCGGCCACCGCATGGGCACGATGGAGATCGAGTCGGCGCTGGTCGCCAACACGGCGCTCGTGGCCGAGGCCGCGGTCGTCGGCCGGCCCGACGAGACCACCGGCGAGGCGATCTGCGCCTTCGTCGTGCTCAAGCGGCCGCGCCCGACCGGCGAGGAGGCGAAGAAGATCGCCAAGGAGCTGCGCGACTGGGTGGCCAAGGAGATCGGCCCGATCGCCAAGCCCAAGGACATCCGCTTCGGCGACAACCTGCCGAAGACGCGCAGCGGCAAGATCATGCGGCGGCTGCTGCGCTCGGTGGCCAACGGCGAGGCGATCACGCAGGACATCTCGACGCTCGAGAACCCGGCGATCCTCGAGCAGCTCGCGGAGAAGAACTGATCCGCCTCGCCGCCGCCGCGCTCTGCCTCGCCTGGGCGCTGCAGGCGATGGCGGCTCCGGCCGCGCCGGCCACCATGCCGCCGGCCGCCGCGGCCATCGTGCGCAACTCCGGCCTGCCGCTGCAGAGCTTTGCGCTCGCCGTGCGCGCGGTCGACAACGCCGACGCGCCGCCGCTGCTCTGGCACAACGCCGAGCAGGCCTTCCTGCTCGCCTCGACGACCAAGCTCGTCACCTCGCTCGCCGCGCTCGACCTGCTCGGCGCCGAGCACCGCTGGCGCACCTCGGCCCATGCCACCGGCCCGGTCGTCGGCGGCCGGCTCGCCGGCGACCTGGTCATCGTCGGCGGCCCGGTCGGCCTCACCGGCAACGAGCTCCGGCGCTGGTTCGCGCAGATGCGCGGCGAGGGCCTGCACTCGATCGCCGGCCAGATCGTCCTCGACGACGTGGCCGTGCTGCACGAGCGCGATCCGAAGCAGGCGCGCGTCACCGAGGCCGAGCGCTCGGCCGACGCGCCCATCGACGCGCGCGCCTACAACAAGGGCAAGCTGCTCGTGTCGGTCAAGCCGGCGCGAGGCGAGCGCGCCCTCGTCACGCTCACGCCGCGGCCGGCCAACGTGCTCGTCGTCAACGACGTGCTGATGGGCGACGGCTGCTCCGCCTGGGCGCGCTGGAAGACGGCCGACGAGATCGATTCCGGCCCGCCGCTGCAGCTGTGGGTGCGCGGCCGCTGGTCGGCCGACTGCGCCGGCCAGGACATCGCCTACGTCGCGCCGCCGCCGGCCGTGCGCCTCGAGCCCGAGCTCGGCGCCGCGCCGGCGCTGCCGATCGCCGTGACGCGCATGGTCGCCGAGCTCTGGGCCGAGGGCGGCGGCGTGCTGCGTGGCGGCGTCGTCGAGCGCGGCGACGGCGCCTCGCGGCCGCGCGGCGGGCGCTGGTCGAGCGAGCTCGACACGCCGGTCAGCGAAGTGCTGCGCGAGATGAACAAGACGAGCAACAACGAGGCCGCGCGCAGCGTGCTGCTTTCGCTGGCACCGGGCGCCACCGCGGCGACGGCCGGGAGCGTGCCGACCGTGCCGACGGCGGCGCGCCAGGTCGCGCAGACCCTGAAGGCCGGCCAGGAGCGCATGCGCGCGTGGCTGCGCGCCCAGGGCTTGCGCGACGGCGACATCACGGTGGTGCTCGGCTCGGGCGAATCGCGCGCCGAGCGCGGCCGCCCGCGCGCGATGGTCGAGCTGCTCCGCGCCGCATGGCGCGGCGCCAGCGCGCAGTCGCTGGTCGACTCGCTGCCGATCGCCGGCGTCGACGGCACGCTGGTGCACCGCATGCGCAACGGCCCGGCGACGGGCCAGGCCTTCCTCAAGACCGGCACGCTCTCCGACACGCGGGCGCTCGCCGGCTACGTGCGCGCGCGCAGCGGCAAGGTGTACGCGGTGACGCTCATCTGCACCGATCCCGAGGCAGCGCGAGGCACCCCGGCGCTCGACCAGCTGGTCGAGTGGGTGGCGCGGATCGGCTGATGCGGCTCGGCCTCGAAACCCTCGTCGTGCTGCTCGTCCTATGCGGGTGCCGCACCGCGCCGCCCAGCACGCCGACGCCGCCCGCGGCCGCCGGCGGCTCCGCATCCGGTCCGGTCGCGCCGCCGACGCCGCAGCAGCGCTCCGCCGCAGCCGCGGCGCTCGGCGTCGAGCGCAACTGGCTGGCGCAGTGGTTCCGCGGCACGCCGGTGCAGATCGCGCAGCGCAGCGACGGCGCCGTCACGGTCGACGTGCCGCGCGAGTTCTGCTTCGATCCGGGCGACAGCACCGTCAAGCCGGCCCTTCGCGCGGTGCTCGACAAGGTGGCCGACAGCATGGCGCGGCTGAAGGGCACGCGCCTGGCGCTGCTGGCGGCGCCGGTCGATCCGGGCGCGCCCGCGGCGCTCGCCGTGCAGCGTGCGACCAAGGTGCGCCTGTACCTCGTCGGCCGCGGCGTGGCGGCAGCGCGCCTCGGCCCGGCGGTGGCCGCCGGGCCGGCGACGGTGCAACTGCGCATGGAAGCCGGCGCCCTTTGACGCACCTGCGTCGGACGATCTGCGCGGCGCTCCTGGCGCTGGCCGTGTCCGCGCCGGCCGGCGCGCAAGTCGCCGCGCCGCTGGCTCTGCCGAAGGTCGGCCTGCGTGCGGCCGACATCGCGATCGTCGTCAACGACGACGACCCGGCGAGCGTCGAGGTCGCGCGCTACTACGCGTCGCGCCGCGGCATCCGTGCCGACCGGCTGGTCCACGTGCGCTTCCCGCCCGGCCAGCCGGTACTCGGCCACGCCGACTTCGAGCGCGTGCAGGCGATCGTCCGGCGCAGCGTCGGCGCCGAGGTGCAGGCGCTGGCCCTCGCCTGGACGCTGCCGTTCCGTGTCGAATGCATGTCGGTCACGGCGGCCTTCGCCCTCGGTTTCGACGCCGCCTATTGCGCCGCGGGCTGCCGGCCGACGCGGGCCTCGCCCTACTACAACAGCCGCAGCACAGCCCCGTTCACCGACCACGGCCTGCGCCCGGCCATGCTGCTCGCCGGCGCCGACGTCGAAGCCGTCGAGCGCCTCATCGACCGTGGCGTGCGCGCCGATGAACGCTGGCCCGAGGGCAAGGCCTACCTCATGAACACCGGCGACGCGGCGCGCAACGTGCGTGCATCGGCCTACCCGCAGGTGCGCCAGGCGCTGGCCTCGGCCTACGCGATCGAGCAGGTCGACGGCGATGCGCTCGAGGGCCGCGGCGACGTCATGTTTCATTTCACCGGCGCGGCGCAGGTTGCGTCCATCGGCAGCAACCGCTTCCTCGACGGTGCCATCGCCGACCACCTCACCTCGGCCGGCGGCGTGCTCACCGGCGCGGGCCAGACGACGGCGCTCGAATGGCTGGCGGCCGGTGCCACGGGCAGCTACGGCACCAGCACCGAGCCGTGCAACTTCGTCGCCAAATTCCCGTCGGTCGGCGTCGCGATGGCGCACTACCTCGGCGGCGAGTCGCTCGTCGAGGCGTACTGGAAAAGCGTGCAGATGCCGGGGCAGGGCGTGTTCGTCGGCGACCCGCTGGCGCGGCCCTTCGGCGGCGTGCGCTCGGCGCCGTCGGCGGCCGGCACCGTCATCGAGACGCGCGCCTTGCCGCCGGGCAACTACCTGCTCCAGTCGTCGCGCAGCAGCGTCGGGCCGTTCCAGGCGATCGGGCTGTTGCGGGCGGTGGGTTTCGGCGTCCGGCGCCTGACCCTGCCGGACGGGCCGGCGCGCTTCTTCCGCCTCGTGCCCGTCGATCAGAAGAGATAGCGCACCGCGGCCGACGCTCAGGCCATGAAGCGTGCGAGATAGTGCGCCGTGCGGCTCCCTGCGCACCCGGCCAGCTCGTGCGGCGGCGCGGCCGCCACGATGCGCCCGCCGGCGTCGCCGGCGCCCGGACCGACGTCGACGACCCAGTCGCTCTGCGCGATGACGCGCATCTCGTGCTCGACGACGATCACCGTGTTGCCGGCGTCGACGAGGCCCTGCAGCTGCGCCATGAGGCGGTCGACGTCGGTCGGGTGCAGGCCGGTGGTCGGCTCGTCGAGCACGTAGAGCGTCTGCCCGCGCTGGGCCCGCTGCAGCTCGGTGGCGAGCTTGATGCGCTGCGCCTCGCCGCCGGAGAGCTCGGTCGCCGGCTGGCCGAGGCGCAGGTAGCCGAGCCCGATCTCGCGCAGCAGCGCCAGCGGCCGATGGACCCCGGCCTCGCCGGCGAAGAAGTCGGCGGCGTCGTCGACCGTCATGCGCAGCACCTCGGCGATGTGGCGGTCGTGCCAGCGCACCTTCAGCGTGGCCGGATCGAAGCGGTCGCCGTGGCAGGCCGGGCAGGGCGCGTAGACGCTCGGCATGAACAGCAGCTCGACGCTGACGAAGCCCTCGCCTTCGCAGGTCGCGCAGCGTCCCTTGGCGACATTGAACGAGAAGTGGCCGGCGTCGAACTTGCGCGACCGCGCGGCCGGCGTGGCGGCGAACAGCTTGCGTACGCCGTCGAACAACCCCGTGTACGTCGCCAGGTTGGAGCGCGGCGTGCGTCCGATCGGCTTCTGGTCGACGCGCACCAGCCGCGCGATGCGCTCCATGCCGGCGCCGAGGCTGCCGCGCGTCTCTTCGGCCACCGTGGGCTCGAGCGCGTCGGGTTCGTCGTCGGCAGGCGCCGGCTCGTGGCCGAGGTGGCGGCAGACGAGCTCGACCAGCGCCTGGCTGACCAGGCTCGACTTGCCCGACCCCGACACGCCGGTGACGGCGGTGAACACGCCGAGCGGGAAGCGGGCGTCGAGCCCGTGCAGGTTGTTGCGCGTGATGCCGTGGAGCTCGAGCCATCCGGTCGGCGTGCGCGGCGGGCGCGGCGAGGGCGATGCGGCGCCGGATGTGGCGAACAGGTAGCGACCGGTGTGCGACTCCGGCACGTTGCGCAGTCCCGCCGGCGGGCCGCTGTAGAGCACCCGGCCGCCGTGCTCGCCGGCATCGGGGCCGACGTCGACCAGCCAGTCGGCGCGCCGCATCATGTCGAGGTCGTGCTCGACGACGAAGAGCGAGTTGCCGGCGCGCTTGAGCGCGTCGAGGGCGCGCAGCAGGGCTTCGCCGTCGGCGGGATGGAGTCCGGCCGTCGGCTCGTCGAGCACGTAGACCACGCCGAACAGATTGGCCCGGATCTGCGTCGCCAGGCGCAGCCGCTGCAATTCGCCCGGTGACAGCGTCGGCGTCGCCCGGTCGCAGGCGAGGTAGCCGAGGCCGAGCTCCTGCAGCGCGCCGATGCGGGCGAGCAGGTCGGTGGCCAGGCGTTGCGCGGCGATGCGCTTTTCTTCCGAGAGGTTGGGCGTGCGCCGTACGTCGGGCGCGGCGCCGTGCGCCGAGCCGCCGGCCGCCACGCGGCGCGCCGTGTCGCGCTTCGCGGTGGCGCGCGCGAGGGTCGTTCGGCCGTCGGCCTCGGCATCGTCGAACCGGCCCTCGGCGGCCGGCCGCAGCACCTCGGCCATGCGATCGAGCGAGAGCTGCGCCAGCGTGCCGATGTCGAGCCCGGCGAAGGTGACCGACAGCGCCTCGGGCTTGAGCCGCCGGCCCGCGCAGAGGGGGCACAGGCTGCCTGTCATGAAGCGGGCGACGCGCTTTTTCATCAGCGGGCTGGTCGTCGTGGCGAAGGTGTGCAGCACGTAGCGGCGCGCGCCGGTGAACGTGCCCTGGTAGCTCGGCTCCAGCTTGCGGCGCACGGCCGCGCGCGTCTCAGCCGGGGTGAAGCCGGCATAGACGGGCGCGGTCGGCTGCTCGTCGGTGAAGAGGATCCAGTCGCGCTCTTTCTCCGGCAGGTCACGCCACGGCGTGTCGACGTCGTGGCCGAGCGAGACCAGGATGTCGCGCAGGTTCTGGCCGTGCCAGGCCGGCGGCCAGGCGGCGA
>CAXSEJ010000053.1:0-12565 GCA_964236395.1 uncultured Rhizobacter sp. | reverse complement strand
GGCCGGTCACCTACCGGCTCTTCTATTACGCCCCCGGGGCCGTGGATTTCGACGCTGCCCTCGACTGGCTGGACAGTCGTGCGGCTCGCGGCGACGTGCTCGCCGCCTTCGACCCGCAGTGGGCCTTTCTCAGGACCGGCCGGCGAACGGTGCTGCCGCCGTTCGTGCTCGAGGGACGGGAAGGCCAGCGGCTGATCGACAGCGTGCCCGTCAAGTACCTGATCACGTCGAGCGACCGGGGCGCCTACGGGCGCTTCACCGCGCCGCTGCTGGACGCGAACCCGCAGGCGTGGCGGCAAGTCTGGAGCGGTCCGAACAGCGTGGTCGTGATTCACGAACGTGTCGGCGCGCCGCGGCCCTGACACTTCCTCGGCCCTGTAACGGCTTCGCCATACAGGTGAGCGAGTGACGACGAACGCGAACATCGGCCCAGGTTTGCGACCATGGCTTTCGCGGGAGAATCATCGGGTCGAGCGGGCCGCTGCGGTTCGTGGTTCGGGAACCCCCACCGTGGCCGCGCGCCCCTCGTTCAACTCATCTCCTCGCTTACAGGAACGCAGTTGAGGCGATCTCTGCCACGAATCTTCGGAGCCGACGGGGAACGCGCAGTTCAGCGCCGTCACATCGCCGAGGCTCTGCTGCTCGGGCTCCTGCTTCTGGCTGCTTCGGGACGGTTTGTCTACACAGCCTGGCGCAACGACGAACTTTCGCTGTTGCGACAAGTCTTCCTGCAATACAAGTCGGCGACGCTGGCCGTTGATTTCGTCGACTTCGGCGCCGTTCACCGGGGCCTGGGAGGCAGTCTGGCGAGACTCTTCACCGCCGACGCGGTCGATGCCGCGATCGCCTTTCACCTGGCGAGCGGGCTCGCCGTGGCCTGCGTCCTCGGGCTGCTGTTCGCGAGGTTTCAGGTGCCCGTCGTTCGCCGTCTCGCGTTCGCAGTGGTGGCCCTTGCGCTCATGATGCGTTGGGGAGAGGACGGTGGCCGCACCGATCTGGCCGTCGTTGCGCTGCTCGGGGCGGCGACCCTGGCCTGGCTCTCGGGACGGATCGTAGTGGCCGCCCTGACGGTTGGACTCGGGCTCTTCATCCACGAGGCGAGCGCCATCCTGGGCGTGCCGTTGCTTGCTGCCTTGGCCTGGCGGGATGTGTCGCGCGGAGATCTGAAACGCCAGCGCGTCCACACCCTGCTCGTGATCCTCGCGGCCGTCCTCGCCGTGTATTTCGCCTTTCCGTGGCTGCCCCATTCGACCAACCCGGAGATCGCAGCACGCGTGCACGAGCGCGTGGGCAGCAACGAGGCGGTCGACGTGGCTCTGTACTTTGCGCTGGCAGGCTTGCGCGGCATTCAGGCCGCCATGTGCGCGAATGCGAAGGACCCGGCCGCTTCGATGCACGTGGCGATGGGACTCGTCGTGATCGCCGTCACCACACTGGCGCTGGCGCCATGGCGGGGCGCCAACCGGTGGCTGACTCTTCTGGCCGGTCTTCCCGGCTACGTGCTGTTGGCCAGTGTGGCCAACGACTACGCGCGCTGGACGTTGTTCGCGTGCATGGCGCTTTGGCTCTTCGCGATCTCGGCACCTCGAGCCGCAGCCGCTTCCTCTGATCGCCGGGTCGCCCTGGCCGACGTGGCGTGTCTGGCGGCAGGATGCATCCTGGCACTGGCTCTGGTGCCGGCCACTCGCCCGGGCATCTCGCGGGTGGTCTCTCCTGTTCCGCGTCTCGACCAGTGGCTCTATCGCTCGCCCGATCCGAAGCCGCTGGGCTTTGCGGAGGTCGTGGCGCGCTGCGATCCGCGCTGGCGCGATGTCTTGCGCGCAAACCCGTAGCCGCCTCGGCCGCGACATGTGGGGGATGCTCAGATGCTCGATCTTCTGGTGACGAACGCGACGCTGCCCGACGGCCGCACGGGCATGTCGATCGCGGTCCAGGGCGAGCTCATCGTCGAAGTGGTGCCCGGCCTCGCCGCCCCGGCGCACGAGACCGTCGACGCCGGCGGCCTGCTCGTCGCGCCGCCGTTCTGCGACCCGCACTTCCACATGGACGCGACGCTCAGCTACGGCCTGCCGCGCGTCAACGCCAGCGGCACGCTGCTCGAGGGCATCGCCCTCTGGGGCGAGCTCAAGCCGCTGCTCGAGGCCGAGGCGCTGATCGAGCGGGCGCTGGCCTACTGCGACTGGGCGGTGGCCAAGGGCCTGCTCGCCATCCGCAGCCACGTCGACACCAGCGATGCGAGCGGCCTCGCCGTCGACGCGCTGCTCGAGGTGCAGCGCCGGGTCGCGCCGTACCTCGACCTGCAGCTGGTCGCCTTTCCGCAGGACGGCGTGCTGCGCACGGCGGGAGGCGTCGAGAGCCTGGAGCGCGCGCTCGACCGCGGCGTCGGCGTCGTCGGCGGCATCCCGCACTTCGAGCGCACTTTTGCCGAGGGCGCGGCCAGCGTCAAGCTGCTGTGCGAGATCGCGGCGAGGCGCGGCCTGCCGGTCGACATGCACTGCGACGAGACCGACGACCCGATGTCGCGCCACATCGAGACACTCGCCTTCGAGACCCAGCGGCTCGGCCTGCACGGCCGCGTCAACGGCTCGCACTGCACGTCGATGCACAGCATGGACAACTACTACGTCTCCAAGCTGCTGCCGCTGATCGCCGAGGCCGGCGTGAGCGTGGTCGCCAACCCGCTCATCAACATCACGATCCAGGGCCGGCACGACAGCTACCCGAAGCGGCGCGGCATGACGCGCGTGCCCGAGCTGCTCGCCGCCGGCGTCAACGTCGCCTTCGGCCACGACTGCGTGATGGACCCGTGGTACGGCCTCGGCTCGGGCGACATGCTCGAGGTGGCGCACATGGGCCTGCACGTGGCCCAGATGACGAGCCAGGCGGCGATGAAGCAGTGCTTCGACGCGGTGACGGTGAACGCGGCGCGGGTGATGGGCCTGGCCGGCTACGGCCTCGATGTCGGCTGCGACGCCAGCTTCGTGCTGCTGCAGGCGCGCTCGCCGGTCGAGGCGCTGCGCCTGCGGGCAACGCGGCTGCAGGTCTGGCGGCGCGGCCGGCGCCTCGCCTCCACGCCGGCCTCGACCGCCTCGCTGCAGATCGAAGGCCGTCCGGCGGCGACGGCGTTCATGCCCACGTCGCCCGCATCTCGGGGTCAGGTCTCAGCCAAACGGCCGAACGCTGTTCCTGAGTAAGCTTGCCGATCAACAGGAGAAGCCATGGAGAAGACCGCCGAACAGATGTACAGCGACCTGCTGCGGCTGCTGGCCAGCCCGAGCGCCATCCAGCCGACCGTGCTCGCCGACGCCTTTCGCGACGTCGAGCGCATGCACTCGATGGCGCACATCACCGACTGGCAGCTCGAGCAGGCCCGCGAGGCCTATGCAAAGACCATCGAGCGCGAGCCGCGCGAAGGTGCACCGCGCTCGGCCGAAACCCGCGCCGACGAGCGCGACTGAACCGCGAGGGTGCCGAGTCGCTGGCTGACGACCCCCAGCGGGTCACACGGCCGCGGCCGCGTCAGCTGACCAGCGCCTCGACCGGAAGGGCCGCCGAGCGTCCGGAGAGCCGCTCGAACTCGACGGTGTCGTGGGCGGAGAACACGCTGATCTCGGCACCGCGTTCGTGGCGCAGCGCACGCAGCCGCTTCTGGTTGTGCAGGCGCGCGCCACGGTCTTTCTCGAGCATGGTCTGGTACATGCGCAGCCCGGGCGTGCACCACGGGCGCTCCCAGTCCATCTCGCGGTGATGGAAGTAGGCGTCGCCGGCCTGCAGCAGCCAGCGGCCATCGTGCCGCACCGCCACTCCGGCGTGGCCGAAGGTGTGCCCGCGCAGCGGCACCAGCGCCACCTCGGCACCGAAGCCGGCGATCTCGCGCACGCAGTCGAAGCCCTCCCAGGCGTCGCCGCCGGAAGGCGAATACGTATGCCATCGGTCGCGGCTCGACCACTGCTGCGGCCGGAAGCGCTGCCGGTCCATCCAGGTCTTGCGCTGCACCGCGTGGTCTCGCTCCTCGGCGAGCAGGTGGACGCGCGCCTGGGCGAAGTCGTCGAGCCCGCCGGCGTGGTCGAAGTCGAGGTGGGTGAGCAGGATGTCGCGCACGTCGGCGGCCCGAAAGCCGAGGCGCTCGATCTGCCGCACGGCGGTCATTTCTTCGCGGAACTCGGGGCTGACGAGGGCGAGGAAAAAGCTGCTCAGCCGGCTGGTCGGGTCGGCCACGTCGCGCAGGCCGAAGCCGGTGTCGACGAGCGCCAGGCCCTGCTCGCCTTCCAGCAGCAGGCAGTGGCAGCACAAGCGCCCTCGCGCCAGCATCGAGGGCGTGCGCCCGTCCATGAGGCGGCCGCCGAGCGGGCAAGACGAGATGCAGTTGAGGTGGTGCACGCGCATGCCGCCAGGCGGCAATGGTTGTGCCCGAGGGCATGGCACGTTCGAGCAAGCGGCGGCCGCGGCCGGACGGCCGTAGATTCGGGGCATGAACCGGAACGCAGCGCTCTTCGCCGTCATGTGCCTCGTGTGGGGCCTGACGTGGTGGCCGGTCAAGGTCGGCGCGGCCCACGTGCCGCCCGTCTTCCTCGCCGCGGCGCGCTTCGTGATCGCCGGCGCGCTGATGCTCGTCTGGGCCGGGCGCGGCGCCACCCAGGTGCCTGCAGCGGCGCGGCCGCGCCTCCTCGCGACCGCCCTGCTCGTCAACACCGGCAACTACGCGCTCCTGTTCTGGGGCGTCGCCCGCGCGCCGACCGGCCTGGCGGCGATCGTCAACTTCGGCACCATCCCGTTCTTCTCGCTGCTCGCCAGCCGCTGGCTCGAGGGCACGCCGATCACGCGCCGCCATGTCGCGGCGATCGTGCTCGGCACGCTCGGCCTCGCGCTCCTCTTTGCCACCCGTGCGCTGGGCGCGACGGGAGGCGCGGCCGCCTCGCCGGCCGAGCTCGGCGGCCTGGCGGCGATCGCGCTCGGCACCTTGCTTTACTGCGTCGGCGCGGTGCTGTCGCGGCCGATCGCCACGATGATGCCGGTGCTCACGCTGGCCGGCTGGCAGACGCTGATCGGCGGCCTGGGCCTCGTCGCCCTGTCGCTGGCGCTGGAGCCGGTCGACGCAAGCCACTTCCGCGCGCTCGTGAGCTGGCCGACCCTGCCGGCGCTGCTGTTCCTCGTCGCCGCCGGCTCGCTCGCCGGCTTCACGATCTACATGAAGCTGCTGCGCGACTGGGGCGCGTTTCGTGCCGGCCTCTACGCCTTCGTCAGCCCGGTGATCGCGGTCGGCGTGGGCGTCGTGGCGCTGGCCGAGCACATCGGCGCGGCCGAGGCGCTGGGCGCGCTGCTCATGTTCGGCGCCGCGACCATCGCCCTGACCAGGAAGGCCCCGTCGTGACGAGGAAGATCCGGGGCCGGCCGAGCTCCATCACGTGCTCGACACGGCGACGATCTCGACCCGGCGCCGGTCGGTGCGCTCGTGCCGTGCCCGAAGCTGCCCGCAACCGGCCTGAACGTCCTGCCCCGCCGACCGGCGCAGCTTGGTGAGGATGCCGCGCTCGTGCAGCTCGCGCGCCATGGCCAGCGAGCGATCGGCCGAAGGCCGCGACCAGGCCATGCCGTCGACCGCGTTGTAGGGAATCAGGTTCAGCACGGCGGGCTTGCCGGCGAGCAGGCGCACCAGGCCCTCGATCTCGCCGGCGTGGTCGTTGACACCGTCGAGCAAGGTCCACTGCACCTGCATCGGGTGGCCGGTGGCACGCGCGTAAGCGTCGCCGAGCGCGACCAGCTCGGCGGGGGCGATGGCCGGTGCGCGCGGCAGCAGGCGCGCGCGCAGCGCCGCGTCGGTGCTGTGCAGCGACAAGGCCAGCGCCGGCTTGACGCGGCCGAGCGGCAGGCGCTCGAATGCGCGCCGATCGCCCACCGTCGAGAACACCAGCTGCTTGTGGCCGATGCCGCCGGCCGTGCCGAGCAGGTCGATGGCGTCGAGCACCGCGTCGAGGTTGTGCGCCGGCTCGCCCATGCCCATGAACACGACCCTGGTCACGGGTCGAAGGCGCCGGGCCAGGGCGACCTGCGCGACGATCTCGGCGCTGCCGAGCTGGCGCTCGAGGCCGCCCACGCCGGTCATGCAGAACACGCAGCCGACGGCGCAGCCGATCTGGCTCGAGACGCAGAGCCCGCCGCGCGGCAGCAGCACGGCCTCGACCGTGCGGCCATCGGCCAGGCCGACGAGCAGGCGCCGGGAGCCATCGGCGCTGTCGTGGTCGGCGCGCAGCTCGGCCAGCGCCCGCAGCTCGGCGTCGAGCGCGGGCAGGGCCGCGCGCAGGCGAAGCGGCAGGAAGTCCTCGGGCCGCCGCTTGCCGTGCGCCTGCGGCTCGGCCCGCGCCCATTGGCGCAGGACGCGCTCCTCGTGAACGGGCAGGGCGCCGAGGCCGCGGAGTCGTTGGCGAACAGCCGAGATGTGCATTGGCAAGAGATCGAACGCGGTCAGTGGATGGTCACGGTCAGCCGCATCGCGGCAGATGCTACGGCCCGATCAAAATGAGCGGATGCGCGAAAAGAGTCCGGCCGGCGATGGCATCGCCCGCATCCGCCGCGAGGTGGGCGGCCGCGGCGGCAAGACCGTGACCGTGGTGATGGGGGTGCCGCTCGACGGCGAGGCGCTGATCGCCCTGGCCCGGCGCCTCAAGACCGCCTGCGGCACCGGCGGCACGGTCAGGGCCGGCACGATGGAGTTCCAGGGCGACCACCGCGACAGGGTCGAGGCGCTGCTCGCCATCGAAGGCATCAGGAGCAAGCGCGCCGGCGGCTGATCCCGCCTCAGCCCGGTGCCGGGCTGATCCCGCTAGCCCGGCGCCGGGCAGATCCCGCCTAGCCCGGTGCCGGTCGCCGCGGCCAATGCCGCGCCGAGGCGAGGTACATGGTGGCCCCGACCACCAGCGCCGCCGCCGCGACGACCAGCGCGCGCTGGAAGGCCGCATGCGCGTCGCCGCCGCTGTGCTGGAGCAGGGCGGCGACCATCGGCGGACCGAGGATCTGGCCGGTGGCGTAGAGCAGCGTCAACAGGCCCACGGTGCTGGCCAGCGCCAGCGGCCGGATGCGCCGCACCTCCTGCATGGCGAAGAAGGTGAGTGCCGTGAAGGGCAGGCCGAGGAGCAGGCTGCCGATGGCGAAGCCAGACGCCGTGGGCCAGGCGACGCCGAGGCCGATGCCGGCCGCCTGCACGACGTAGGCACCGGCCAGCAGGAGCCGGTGGTCGAGGGCTGTCTTCAACCTCGAGGAAAGCAGCGCGCCGGCGATCACGCCAGCGCCGAAGATCGGCCAGAACAGGTCGATGAGCGCCGAGCCGGCAAGCGCGGCGCGGGCGATCACCGGCAGGAAGGTCGCGGTGACGATGTAGCCGAAGCCCGCCAGGCCGTAGGCGACGGCCAGCGTCGCGAGCTCCGCGTTGCCGTGCAGCTCGAGGCGGGCCGGCGGTGCGCTGGTCGAGGCGGGCGCGGCGGCCGCCGTCGCGGCCACGCGTTCGCGCCGGAAGGTCGGCCACACCAGCGCCGTGAGCACCGCGGCCATCGCCCCGAACACGAGCCAGGCCGTGCTCGACCGCCACTGCGCCGAGACCATCGCGCTGGCAAGCAGGCCGCTGGCGACGATGCCGGCGCCCGGCCCGGCGAACATCACGCCGCCGAGCGCGGGAGCGCCGCGCGCCGCCAGCTGCGCCAGGCACCAGCCCGAGGAGTGGACGAACACGTAGGCACTGGCCACGCCGGCGGCGAAGCGCAGCGCCGGCCAGGCGTCGAGCCAGGGCACCGCCATCGCGAGGGTGAGCAGCACGGTGGCGGCCAGGCCGCGCCGCACCAGCCGGGGGCCGTCGAAGAGCGCGGCGCGGCCGAAGCGACGGCGCAGCCAGGGAGCGAAGGTGCAGAGCAGCGCGCCGACGAGGTAGCCGGCGTAGTTCGAGCTCGCGAGCCAGCTTGCGCGCGGCAGGTCGACCACGCCGTCGTGCAGCATCATCGGCAGGATCGGCGTGAAGGCGAAGCGGCCGATGCCCATCGCCGCCGCCAGCGCGAGCAGACCGGCGACGGCGATGCGGTGCGCCGTCAAGGCGATGCCGGCGGCGCGGCAGCGTCGCCGCTGCCGGCGGTGGACTGCGCCCGGTACAGCGCCTGCACCGTCGCGATGGTGTCGGCCTCGGCCGCGCTCTTGTCGCCGCGGTAGCCCTTCACGCGCGCGAATCGCAGGGCCAGGCCGCCGGGGTACTGCGGGCTCTCCTGCAGGTCGTTGAAGGCGACCTCGACGACGAGCTCCGGCTGCACCCGCACGGCGATGCCGTCGCGGCCGATCTCGCGCGCCAGCAGTTCGCGCGTCTGCCAGTCGAGAAGGGCGTCGGTCATGCCCTTGAAGGTCTTGCCGAGCATCACCCAGCCGGTCGGCGAGACCGAACGCTCCGGGTCGCGCGTGCCGAGGTGCAGATTGGAGAGCCAGCCCTTGCGGCGCCCGTGGCCCCATTCGGCGGCGAGCACGACGAGGTCGAGCGTGTGCGCGCGCTTCACCTTGAGCCAGCCGGCGCCGCGGCGACCGGCCTCGTACGGCGCGTCGAGCGCCTTGGCCATCACGCCTTCGTGGCCGCGGGCCAGGGCGTCGGCGTAGAAGTCCTCGGCGGCGGCGACGTCGGCGGTGACGATGCGCGGAATCACCAGCGGTCGGGGCAATGCGGCGGCAAGGGCGTCGAATCTCGCCTGCGCCGGCGCATCGAGAAGCGGCGTGCCATCGACGTGGAGGCAGTCGAAGAAGAACACCGCCAGCGGCAGCTCCGCCCGCGTCGCCTCGACGTCGAGCTTGCGGCCGAAGCGGCGCATCGTCACCTGGAACGGCAGCGGCGCGCCGTCGCGGCCGAGCGCGATGGCTTCGCCGTCGAGGATGAGCTCGCTCGCCGGCAGGGCCTGCAGGGCCTCGACGATCTCCGGGACCGAGGCGGTCACGTCCTTGAGCGCCCGCGTATAGACCTTCACTTCGCCACCGGCTTTGTGAACCTGCACGCGCGCGCCGTCGATCTTCCATTCGAGCGCGGCGGTGCCGAGCCTGGCCATCGCGGCGGCGATGTCGTCGGCCGGCGTCGCGAGCATGGGCTGCACCGGCCGGTGCAGCGCGACGGCGAAGCGCGCCAGGCCGGCCGCGCCTTCGGCCAGGGCGACGCGGGCCGTCTCGCGAAGGCTGCCGGTCATCATCGCGGCGCGGCGCACGTCGGCCAGGGGCAAGCCCGAGGCGGCGGCGATGGCGTCGAGCATCACGCCTTCCAGTGCGCCCTGGCGCAGCTCGCCGACGAGCAGGCGAACGAGGAAGTCTTGCTCGGCAGCGGTGGCGCGCGCGAAGAGGGCCGCCAGCTTCGCGCCGCGTCCGGCAGCCGAGCCCCTGCCGGCGGTGGTGGCGACGCCGGCGAGCGCAGCGTCCACCTCGACGAGGGTGAGCAGGGGCGCGCCGGCCGGCTCGCCTCGGGCGGCCGACAGCGCCGCCCAGCCGACGCCGATGCGCCCCTGCCGGACCTCGCCGGACAGGAAGGCGACGGCGACCTCGACCTCGTCGGCCGCCGCCGTGCGCAGCACCGCCGCGATGGCGTCGCGCTTGGCCAGCCGGCTCGCGGTGCGGGCGGCGCGGTCGGAGGCGTCGACCAGGGCCGCAAGCAGCATGGTCACGGCGGCAGGCTCCAGCCGCGCGCGCACGGCGGCCGGCCGCAGCCGGAGGTGCCGGGTGGCGCGCCTCCCCACATCTTCCCGAAAGTCTCCCGGTCGCAGTGGTAGCGCGACTGGATGCCGGCGATGTCGCGCTGGAGCTGGCGGTGGATGTCGGCGAGGGCGGCGAACCGGCCCTCGTTGGCGTCGAGGCGAGCCCGCAGCTTCGCGGCCAGCGGTTGGCCTGGCGGGACGAACCGGATCTCTTCGTCGATCCGCCGGCGCTCGACCCGCAGTTCGTTCAGGCGAGGCTCGGCGCCGCGCAGTTGGGTCACGACGGCCTGCAGGTCGGCGACCTGCGCCCGGCGATGGGTCGCGTCGTCGGGGTAGCGCTTCAGGAACTGCTCTTCCTGGCGGATGGCCTGCCGCAATTCGCTCGGCGCCAATGTGCACGGCGCCGAGGCCGGCGCAGGCACCGGCGTGTTCATGACCGTGCATGGTCTGCCCTTGACGATCCGTTCGCCTTCGGCGCCGACGCAGGGATGAACCGCTGCCTCTGCCGTGAACGCGACCAGGAAGAGCGTTGCAGACAGCAGAAGGCGAAAGCACCGGCTCGACATGACGGGTGGTCAGTTCGTGGAGATAAAGGATTCTCGCGGCCTTCTAGAATTTGCCGCTCCGCCCCAAGCTTTCAGGACGCCGCCATGCCACTCGTCTCCATGCGCCAATTGCTCGACCACGCCGCCGAAAACGGCTATGGCATTCCGGCCTTCAACGTCAACAACCTCGAGCAGGTTCAGGCGGTGATGACCGCCGCCAGCGAGGTCGGCGCGCCGGTCATCCTGCAGGCCAGCGCCGGCGCCCGCAAGTACGCCGGCGAGCCCTTCATCAAGCACCTCATCGAGGCGGCGATCGAGAGCTGGCCGAAGGTGCCGCTCGTCATGCACCAGGACCACGGCCAGAGCCCCGACGTGTGCCGCTCGGCCATCGACCTCGGCTTCTCGTCGGTGATGATGGACGGCTCGCTCGAGGCCGACGGCAAGAGCATCGCCAGCTACGACTACAACGTCGACGTCACGCGCAAGGTGGTCGACATGGCGCATGCGCGCGGCGTCACGGTGGAGGGCGAGCTCGGCTGCCTCGGCTCGCTCGAGACGATGAAGGGCGACAAGGAAGACGGCCACGGCACCGACTCGACGATGACCCGCGAGCAGCTGCTCACCGATCCCGAGCAGGCCGCCGACTTCGTCAAGCGCACCCAGCTCGACGCGCTGGCCATCGCCATCGGCACCAGCCACGGCGCCTACAAGTTCACCCGCAAGCCGACGGGCGACATCCTGGCCATCGACCGCATCAAGGCCATCCACCGGCGCATCCCGAACACGCACCTGGTGATGCACGGCTCGTCGAGCGTGCCGCAGGACCTGCTCGCCGTCATCCGCGAATACGGCGGCCAGATGAAGGAGACGTACGGCGTGCCGGTCGAGGAGATCCAGGAAGCCATCAAGCACGGCGTGCGCAAGATCAACATCGACACCGACATCCGCCTGGCGATGACGGCGGCGATCCGCAAGTACCTGGCGCAGAACCCCGACAAGTTCGACCCGCGCGACTACCTCAAGCCGGCACGCGAGGCGGCCAAGGCGATTTGCAGCCAGCGCTACATCGAGTTCGGCTGCGAGGGTCAGGCCGGCAAGATCGCAGCCCAGCCCTTGGCGCAGGTGGCCAGGCGCTACGCCGAGGGCAGCCTCGCCCAGACGGTGGTCTGAGCGCCGGGCCGGCGGCCATGCATCCGACCGACGACGACGCCCCCGAAGGCCTGTTCGAGAGCCACCTCCATTCGCTGCCGCTGATCGCGCGCGGCAAGGTGCGCGACAACTACGCCGTCGGCGCCGACCGAATCCTGATGGTGGCCAGCGACCGACTCAGCGCGTTCGACGTCGTGATGAGCCAGCCCATTCCCGGCAAGGGGAAGGTGCTCACCGAGATGGCGCTGTTCTGGTTCGGGCGGCTTGCGCACATCGTGCCCAACCACCTGACCGGCGACGAGCCGGAGAGCGTGGTCGCCGAAGACGAGAAAGACCAGGTCCGCGGCCGCTCGATGCTCGTCCGGCGGCTCCAGCCGCTGCCGGTGGAGGCCGTCGTCCGCGGCTACCTCGCCGGCAGCGGATGGAAGGAGTACCAGGCCACCGGTTCGGTCTGCGGCGTGATGCTGCCCCCGGGGCTGAAAAACGCGTCCAGGCTGCCGTCGCCCATCTTCACGCCGGCGACCAAGGCCGCGATGGGCGACCACGACGAGAACATCGACTTCGAGCGCATGAGTGATCTGGTCGGCGGCGACATCGCCGCGAGAGTGCGCGACGTCTCGATTCGTCTGTACAGCGAAGCGACGGCTCATGCGCTGAGCAAGGGCATCCTCATCGCCGACACCAAGTTCGAATTCGGCCTGGACGACGACGGCACGCTGACCTTGATGGATGAGGTGCTGACGCCCGACTCGTCGCGCTTCTGGCCGGTAAACCGGTACGTCGAGGGCAGCAATCCGCCCAGTTTCGACAAGCAATTCGTCAGAGACGCGCTCGAAGCCGCCCGTCCCGATGGCCATCGCTGGAACAAGCGAGCGCCGCCTCCGACGCTGGCCGAAGAAGTGCTGTCGGCCACGTCTCGGCTCTACGCCGCGGCGTCGGAGACGCTTCTGCAATGAACGTCCGATCGTCGCGGCTGGCAACGGATCTCGAGGCGGCCGCCAATGCGGCGAAGGATCCCTTCGAAGCCGCCTGCCTCCGAGCCGACCTCGCTGCTCAGTGGGCCAGGCTCGGCCGCGTTGAAGAAGCCGACCTGCTGCTATCGAGCCTGCGTGAACGGTTCAAGACGGCCCCACATCCTCGTCTGACCCCTTGGCTTAATTACGCCGAGTCAATGAT
>CAXSEJ010000052.1:0-12646 GCA_964236395.1 uncultured Rhizobacter sp. | reverse complement strand
AGCTGCTTGCAGCGGTCGATGGCCAGCTGCTCGGCCATGTCGACGAACTCGCAGCCGCCGTAGTAGCGCTTGCCGGGGTAGCCCTCGGCGTACTTGTTGGTGAGCTGGCTGCCCTGCGCTGCCATCACCGCCGGCGAGGCGTAGTTCTCGGAGGCGATGAGCTCGATGTGCTCTTCCTGGCGCCGGTTCTCCGAGCTGATGATCGAAGCGAGCTCGGGGTCGATGCCGGCAACGGTCGACTGGATGCGATCGAACATGGAAAAGGCGTCCTGAAACCGGCGTGGCGCCGTACGCCGAATCGTAGCCGGAGCCGGCCCTTTTCTTTCTGCTCTGCGGCTCTGCGGCCCGGTGGCGTCTCAGGGCGCCAGAGCGATCTTGTCGGCCAGCGGCGCCGGCTCGGCGGCCGGGCGTGCCGGCACTTCGGCGGCGGCCGGCGCGGGCGCCGGCTCGTCGCTCTGGTGCACCTTGACCACCGGAGCGACGGTGCGCGCCACCGTATGCACCTTGCCGCCGCCGGCGATCAGCCGCAGCGTGCTCTGCTCGGCGAGCACCTTGAGGGCATAGCCGCCGTCTTCGCCGCTCATGGCCGCGCCGACGTAGTGACGCAGCCCTTCCTCGAGACTGCCGGCGCGGGCGATGCATTCCTTCAGCACCTGCACGCCGACCCGCAGGTTGCTGACCGGGTCGAACGCCGCATGGCGGCCGCCGAAGGCCACGTACTTGTCGTCGTGGATCTTGGTCATCACCTGCATCAGGCCCTGGGCGCCGACGGCGCTCTGGGCGAAGGGATTGAAGCTCGACTCGACCGCCATCACCGAGAGGATCAGCGTCGGGTCGAGGTTGACGGCCGCGCCGACTCGCCACGCTTCCTGGACCAGGCGGCTGATCGGCTCCGGCGCCACGTGGTAGCGGCGCGCCAGGTACATGGCGACGGCCGCCTGGGTGCGGTTCAGGTCCGAAGGATCGAGCGCAGTGGCCCGGGCGATGGCGTCGGGCTCGCCGAGGTCGACCTCGGCGTCCGCCACGACGACCGGCTGGCGCGCTTCGTGTCGGGCCTGCAGCCAGACCAGCGTCTGCGCCTCGATTGCGTGCCGCACGTCGGCCGGTCCGCCGACGAGAAGGGCGGCGCCCACGATCAGCAGGCCGACCAGTGCCAACGAGTTGTGGCTGACCTCGAGCAGGCCATTGCCGACATCGCCGATGAAGATCTCGCCGGAACGCATCGCCCGGGCATGAAGCTCGTTCAACCGATCCCAGGCCAGCCGCCCGGCAGGTGAAGAATTTGTCGTCATCTTGGTTTCTCCTCGATGGTTTTCAGCGGGCGGGCCTGCAAGCGGCGCTCCCTCCGGCACGAGATACTCCGGGCCGACCGTGAAGGGACGCGATTCTAGAAAGCGTCGAAATTCCTGGTCAACCTTCAAAACGGTCGTGGATATAACGAATGGGTATCAAATATCGGGACCTTCGCGAGTTCATCGCCGGGCTCGAGGAACGCACTGAGCTGGTGCGGGTGACAACGCCAGTCTCGGCGCGGCTCGAAATGACAGCGGTCGGCGACTTGGTGCTGCGACGGGGTGGGCCAGCCCTGTTGTTCATGGCGCCGAGCGGTTACCAAATTCCCGTGCTCGCCAACCTTTTCGGGACGACCGGTCGCGTCGCCCTGGCCATGGGGGCCGACGATCCGGCCGCCTTGCGCGAGATCGGCGAGCTGCTCGCCCACCTCAAGGAACCCGAGCCGCCGAAGGGCGTTCGCGATGCCGGCCGGTTGCTTCAGCTCGCCCGATCGGTGTGGAGCATGCGCCCGGCGACGGTCGGTCGCGCCGTCTGCCGCGAGGTGGTGCTCGACGGCAACGACGTCGACCTCGCCCGATTGCCGATCCAGACCTGCTGGCCCGACGACGCCGGCCCGCTGATCACCTGGGGGCTGGTCGTGACGCGCGGACCGCAGGGCCTGCCGTCATCGCGCAAACGGCAGAACCTCGGCATCTATCGGCAGCAGGTGATCGGCCCGCGCCGCGTCGTCATGCGCTGGCTGGCCCATCGCGGCGGGGCGCTCGACTTCCGCGAGTTCGCCGCCGCCAGGCCGGGCCGGCCGTTTCCCATCGCGGTCGCGCTCGGCGCCGACCCGGCGACGATCCTCGGTGCCGTCACGCCGGTGCCCGACACGCTCTCCGAATACCAGTTCGCCGGACTGCTCCGCGGCAGCCGCACCGAGGTGAGCGACTGTGCGGTCGGCGACGAGGGCGTCATGCTCCAGGCGCCGGCCAGCGCCGAATTCGTGCTCGAAGGCCACATTCCTCCGGCAGCCCCCGGCTACAGCGGCAGCAGCGAGCTCGGCGTGCCGCTGAAGGAGAAGGGCGGCTACCTGCACGCGCTCGAAGGCCCGTTCGGCGACCACACCGGCTACTACAACGAGCAGGAGTGGTTCCCGGTGTTCGAGATCGCGCGCATGACACACCGGCGCGACCCGATCTACCACTCCACCTACACCGGCAAGCCGCCCGACGAGCCGGCCGTGCTCGGGGTGGCGCTGAACGAGGTCTTCGTGCCCATTCTCCAGAAGCAGTTTCCGGAGATCACGGACTTCTACCTGCCGCCCGAGGGCTGCAGCTACCGGCTGGCCATCGTCAGCATCAAGAAGCGCTATCCGGGGCACGCCCGACGCGTGATGTTCGGCGTCTGGAGCTTTCTGCGCCAGTTCACGTACACCAAGTTCATCGTCGTGACCGACGACGATGTGAACGTGCGCGACTGGCCCGACGTCGTCTGGGCGATCACCACGCGCATGGACCCGGTTCGCGACACCGTGCTCGTCGACCGCACGCCGATCGATTCGCTCGACTTCGCGTCGCCGGTCGCCGGCCTCGGCGGCAAGATGGGCCTCGACGCCACGAACAAGTGGCCGGGCGAGACGGCTCGCGAATGGGGCCGGCCCATCGTCCACGACGCCGCCGTCGGCGCCCGCGTCGCCGGCGTGCTGGCCGAGATCGACGCCGCCCTTGCCGCGGCTCGATCCCCGTCTTCTTCACCGGCGCGGCGCAGCGGGCAAGCTCCGATCTGAAGCAGGCCGGCACCTGCTCGCTCGCCTCGACGTCGGCCGCGGCGAAGGCGGCGACCACGGCGTCGTGCGGTGCTGGATGGTGTCCATCTCGGTCTCCCTCTCAGCCCACGACGCCTTGCAGGCGCAGCGCGGCGATGGCGTCGGCATCGAAGCCGATCCACGCCAGCAGCTCGTCGGCGTGCTCGCCGCGCTTGGGCGGCTGCAAGCGCACTGCGAGGCGATCGCCGTCCATGGTGATCGGCAAGAGCGTCGCCTTGGCCGTTTTGCCGGCATTCATGCCGTCGGGCAAGACCACGTCGGCGAGGCCGCCGGTGGCCAGGAGGTGCGGGTCGGCGAACAGGTCTTCGGGCTTGCCGATCGGCGCGAACGGCAGGCCGGCACGCTCCATCCGCTCTGCGAGGTCGGCCGCCGTGCGGTCGGCGAGGCGCTCGCGAAGGATGGGCATCAATCGCGGCCGTTCGGCGACGCGCAGGTTGTTGGTGGCCAGCGCGGGCCGGTCCTTCAGGTCGGGCAGCTCCATCACGTCGCAGAAGGTGCGCCACTGTGAGTCGCTCACGGCCGACAGGAAGATCTGCTCGCCTCCCTTGACCGTGAACACGTCGTAGACCGCCCACGGGCTCTCTCGCGCCGGCATCGGCGCCGGGTGCTTGCCCGTCATGGCGAACTGCATCATGTGCTGGCCCATGAGGAAGACGTTGTTCTCGAACAGGGCCGACTGCACTTCCATGCCGCGCCCGGTGATGCCGCGCTGGATCAGCGCGCCGAGCGTGGCGATGGCCCCGAACATGCCGCCCATGATGTCGTTGATGCTCGTGCCGGCGCGCAGCGGGTCGCCCGGCCGGCCGGTCATGTAGGCCAGGCCGCCCATCATCTGCACGACCTCGTCGAGCGCTGTCCGGTGCTCATAGGGGCCGGGCAGGAAGCCCTTGTGGCTGACGTAGACGAGGCGCGGATTCGTGACCGCCAGGCCGGCGTAGTCGAGCCCGTACTTGGCCATCGTGCCGGGCTTGAAGTTCTCGATCACCACGTCGGCGCTGCCGGCCAGGCGGCGCGCGATGTCGGCACCGGCCGACTGGTGCAGATCGACCTCGATGCTTTTCTTGTTCCGATTGAACATCGGAAAGAAGCCGGCACCCGAGCCCACGAGCGTTCGCGTGCTTTCGCCGCCGACGGGCTCGACCTTGATCACCTCGGCGCCCATGTCGGCCAGCACCATGCCGCAGGCCGGTCCCATCACCATGTGCGTGAACTCGACGACGCGCAGGCCAGCGAGCGGCTGGGCAGCGACGGCCGGCGTCATGGCGCGGGCCACGCTCGCGCCGCCTGCCGCCTCGTCATCGCAGGCAGCGATGCGTTCGACCCGGCACCGGCCTATTCGACGCGTTCAGCGCGCGCCGCTGCTCGACGCTCGACGGGCGCGCTTTCGCGCCGGGGCGCGTGCCGGCGACGCGGAGGGCGCCGGCGAGGGCGCGGGCGCGGGCGCGGCGGGAGGCGCCGCTCCGGCGGCGGCTGCGCCGGCCGGTGCGCTGCCCGTGCGCATGCCTTCGGACATGCCGATCAGCACCCCGCTCACCATCGCCGCATAGCTGTCCAGCATCGCCTGGGCGGCGCGCATGCCGCTGGCGCGGCTGTCGCGCAGCATGGTCTGCGTCTGGCCGACGAGCGCCTCGACCGTCTGTGTCGCCTGCGCGCCGGTCTCGCTGCCCTTCATCTTCATCGCGCCCAGAACCTGGTCCCACGGACCCTGGAGCGGGCCCGACGCCTTGCCCGCCTTGGCGATCGCCTCGAAGAAGGTGTCTTCCATCTTCTCGACGTTGGCCAGCGCCTCTTTCAGCGGCTTCTCGCGCAGCGTCATGCCGTTGCCGACGAACTGCTCGAGGGCCTTGCGGTTCGCTTCCACCGCCTGCAACAGCGCCGAGTCGATGCCGGCCAGCGCCTTGCCGAGCATCGCCTGCACGTCGACCGGGCTGGCGTTGTTGCGGCCCGCGCCGAGCGTGGCCGCGCCGGCCACCGACTTCACCACCTTGCCGATGTTGTCGAGGGTGAGCTCGCGTCCCTGCAGCGCCTTGAGCGTGGCGGTGCTGACGGCCTGGCGCAGGGCCTCGCCCTGCTTGACGCCTGCCTCCGAGAACATCGTGATCAGGGCGTCCTGGTCGATACCGGCTTTCATCATCTCGGTTCCCTCTCCGTTGCGGCGGCGGTGCCGCGCTATTGCATGTGCTGGCCGCCGTTGATGGCGATGTTCGCGCCGGTCAGGAAGGCCGCCTCCTCCGACGCGAGATAGATGATGAGCCCGGCCACTTCCTCCGGCTTGCCGAGGCGGCCGACCGGGATCTGCGGGAGGATCTTCGAGTTCAGGATGTCCTCCGGGATCGCCGTGACCATCTTGGTGCCGATGTAGCCTGGCGAGATGGTGTTCACGGTGACACCCTTCTTGGCCACCTCGAGGGCGAGGGCCTTGGTGAAGCCGTGCACGCCGGCCTTGGCCGCGGAGTAGTTCGTCTGGCCGAAGGCGCCCTTCGAGCCGTTCACCGACGAGACGTTGATGATCCGGCCCCAGTTGCGCTCGATCATCGCGTCGGCCACCTGCTTGGTCATGTTGAAGAGGCTGTCGAGGTTGGTGCGCATGACTGCGTCCCAGTTCACCTTGTCCATCTTCTTGAAGGTCATGTCGCGGGTGATGCCGGCGTTGTTGACCAGGATGTCGACCGCGCCGACCTTCGAATGCACCTCGCCGACGGCGCGGGTGCACGAATCGATGTCGGCGACGTCGCACGCCACGGCCGTGATCTCGTAGCCGTTCTCTTTCATTCCGGCGAGCCATTCGCCGTGCTTGGTGTTGCCGGGCGAATACGTCACCACGACGCGATAGCCGGCGTCGGCCATCTTCGTCGAGATGGTCTCGCCCAGCCCGCCCATGCCGCCGGTGACGAGCACCACGCGGCCTTCACGATCGTTCGTTGCCATGTCAACTCCTCGAAATTGATGAACCGTTCTGCGCGCATCGTCGTCGCCCGGCCCTGGCTGGGGAAGCAGGGTTTTCGCTCCCGATGTGCGGCTCCGCAGTGCTGCGCTCATGTGGACCGGGCTGAAGGGGCGATCGCTTTTCGCGCGCCTCGCTATCACATGGTCGAATCCGGAACCTAGGGCAGCTCCGCATGATCGCTGTCCGGGTCGAGTGGTGGAGAGGAGGAGGATCGAACTCCCGACCTTCGCATTGCGAACGCGACGCTCTCCCAGCTGAGCTACCCCCCCACTGCCGATGAGTTTAGCAAAGGCGACGGCGGCGCTGGCTTTGCAAGAGTCGCGCGTGCAGCGCTCAATCCAATCGGATCGATAGGTCCGAGCGATTGTGGATCGGGCGTTGATAGCCTAAGCTTCCTTTCTTCGCGCCGCTCCAGGCGCACGTCGCGCCGATCGGCGCTCATCAAGGACTTCACTCATGAAAACCATCGGCGACAAGCTCGAACCGTTCAGCGTCTCCGGCGTCAAGCCCGGCTTCAATCACCACGAGGAAAACGGCGTGTCGGCGTTCGAGCCCATCACCGAGAACAGCTTTCCGGGCAAGTGGAAAGTCATCTATTTCTGGCCCAAGGACTTCACCTTCGTGTGCCCGACCGAGATCACCGGCTTCGACAAGCTCGCGGCCCAGTTCGAAGAGCGCGATGCCGTGCTGATGGGCGGATCGACCGACAACGAGTTCTCCAAGCTCGGCTGGCGCCGCGACCACACAGACTTGAGCAAGCTCGGCCACTGGAGCTTCGGCGATTCGAAGGGCTCGCTGGTCGACATGCTGGGCGTGCGCGACAAGAACGAGGGCGTTGCCTTGCGCGCCACGTTCATCGTCGACCCGGACAACACGATCCAGCACGTGAGCGTCAACAACCTGAACGTCGGCCGCAATCCGGAGGAAGTGCTGCGCATCCTCGACGGCCTGCAGACCGACGAGCTCTGCCCATGCAACCGCATGGTCGGCGGCCAGACGCTTTCCTGATCGGTCGAGCATGGACTTCCTCGCCGACATCAAGGCGCTGATCCCGGATTACGCCAAGGACATCCGGCTCAACATCGACGGCGTCATCGGTCGATCGAGCTTGACGCCCGACGATGCGATCGGCGTGGCACTGGCGGCGTCGTTCGCGGCCAAGAGCAAGCCGCTCATCGACGCGTTCAAGGCGGCCGCTCCGGCGGCCGAGGCGAACGCGGCGCTGACCGCGGCCGCGCTCATGGGAATGAACAACGCCTGGTACCCGTACCTCGAGATGGCTGGCGACGATGAGCTCAAGACGCAGCGCGCCGAGTTGCGCATGAATGCCTACGCCACGTCGGGCGGGGTAGAGAAGAAGAAGTTCGAGAGCTACGCCCTGGCCGCCTCGATCGTCGGCAAATGCCATTTCTGCATCTCGTCGCACTACGCCCTGCTGAAGAAGGAAGGCGTCTCCACGCAGCAGCTGCGCGACATCGGCCGGATCGCGGCGGTCGTCAACGCCGCGGCTCAGGTGATCGCCGCGGGCTGAAAGCCGTGCAGACGTGAAAAAGCGGCCCGAGGGCCGCTTTTTCTTGCCGTCGACTGCCTAGAGCGGCAGCGGCGAGACCTTGGTGCCGTCGATGCTCAGGTTGGCCATCAGCCCGGTATTGGTGAGCACGTAGCCCAGCACCGACTGGTTCGCGGTCTGCGTGTCGATGCCCGCGTCGGCACCGGCCTTCAGCACCGAGACCGAGGCGTCCGCGCCAGCCGTCCAGCCCTTGCTGGCGCGAAATTTGTCGAGCGACTCGCCGTTCATGAACAGCACATACACGGCTTTCGAATCGGCACCGGCGAGCAGGCCGGCGGAAACACCCGTGGTGCGGTAATAGCCTTCCCGGTTGCCGCCAACCAGGAGCTCGCCCTTGCCGTAAGAGCCGCCGACGATCAGACCGGCGCTCACGACGTTTGGAAACACCAGAACGCCGCGCGCCTTGGCCACGAGCTCACGCGAGCCGGGCACCTGTGCGTACAGCTTGGTCATGGCCGCATCGGTGTTGCGGTCGATCGTCATCCGCTCGGCAGCGGGGTTGTCGACGTTGTTGTCGGGATTGGTGGTCGAGCAGGCGCCGAGAGCGGCAACGAGCGCGGCGGCGACCAGGCTTTTTCTGAACATGGCAGACCTCGTGAGATGAAAAAGACAAGGATGACGGCAGGACGTTCGACCGCCTGTCGGACCTGACCGCGCGGGCCTGCCGGAGACGCGCGCGGCCGAAGTTCAGCCTTCGCCGACGAGGTGCTCGGCGTACTGCTCGCGCAGGCGGTTCTTCAGCATCTTGCCGGTCGCGCCGAGGGGAATCGCGTCGACGAAGACCACGTCGTCGGGCGTCCACCATTTGGCGATGCGACCTTCGAAAAACGCGAGCAGCTCGTCACGACCGAGCTCGGCGCCGGGTTTTTTCACCACGATCAGAAGCGGCCGCTCGTCCCACTTGACGTGCCGCGCGGCAATGCACGCCGCCATCGCCACCGCCGGGTGGGCCATGGCGATGTTCTCGAGGTCGATGGAGCCGATCCATTCGCCGCCCGACTTGATGACGTCTTTCGAGCGGTCGGTGATCTGCATGAAGCCCGACGGGTCGATGGTGGCGACGTCTCCGGTCGGAAACCAGCGGTGACCCTCGGCGTCGGCGACGAGCGGATCGCCACCTTCGCCCTTGAAGTACTGCGCCACGACCCAGGGACCGCGGACGAGCAGCTCACCCGACTTCTCGCCGTTCCAGGGCAGCTCGGCGCCGTCTTCTTCGACGATGCGCATGTCCACGCCGTAGACCGCACGGCCCTGCTTGGCCTGGAGCGCGAAGCGCGCTTCCGGCGGCAGGTCGAGCTGCGCGCCCTTCAGCACGGCGACGGTGCCGACCGGGCTCATCTCGGTCATGCCCCAGGCGTGCAGCACCTGCACGTCGAAGCGCTCCTGGAACGCCTTCATCATCGCCGGCGGGCACGCGGAGCCGCCGATCACCGTGCGCCGCATGGTCGAGAAGCGAAGCCCGTTCGACTCGACGTAGGCGAGCAGGCCCTGCCAGACCGTCGGCACGCCGGCCGACATCGTGACCCGCTCGCTCTCGAACAGCTCGTACAGCGACTTGCCGTCGAGGCCCGGGCCCGGAAACACGAGCTTGGCTCCGACCATGCAGGCGGCGTAGGGCAGGCCCCAGGCGTTGACGTGGAACATGGGCACCACCGGCAGGATCGCGTCGCGCGCCGAGCAGTTGAGCGCGTCGGGCATCGCGATGGCGAAGGTGTGCAGCATCGTCGAGCGGTGGCTGTAGAGCACGCCCTTCGGGTTGCCGGTGGTGCCCGAGGTGTAGCAGAGCGACGAGGCCCGCTCCTCGTCGAATTCCGGCCAGACGAAGCCGTCGCTCTCGGCCTCGAGCAGGTCGTCGTAGCAGAGCAGGCCGGAGATCTTGCTGGCGGCCGGCATGTGGGCGCGGTCGGTCATCGCGACGAAGGTGCGGATGGTCTTCACGCGCGACGCGATGGCCTCGATCAGCGGCAGGAAGGTGAGGTCGAAGCACAGCACCTGGTCTTCGGCGTGGTCGGCGATGTAGACGACCTGGTCCGGGTGCAGGCGCGGATTCAGGGTGTGCAGCACGGCGCCCGAGCCCGACACGGCGTAGTAGAGCTCGAGATGGCGGTGGCCGTTCCAGGCCAGCGTGGCGACGCGCTGGCCGCTCTGCACGCCGAGCCCGGCGAGCGCGTTGGCCATGCGGCGCGACCGCGCCGCGAGCTCGCGGTAGGTGCTGCGGTGGATGTCGCCCTCGACCCGGCGCGACACGATCTCCTGCTCGCCGTGGTGCCGCTCCGCGTGCACCAGCAGCGAGGAGATCAGCAGCGGCATCTGCATCATCGAACCGTTCATCTCGTCTCCGTTTTCGTCGTTCGGGTCGCGGCATTGTGCGGCGCTGCTCCGGGCTCGGCGACGCCGGGGGCAGGCACGTCGAGCGCCAGCTCCCAGGTCTCGCCGACCAGCTCCTGGCCGAAGCTCCGGTGTGGCTCGCTGCCGGCCAGCACGTAGCCGGCGCGGGTGTAGATGGCTCGGGCCGCGACTAGCACGCTGTTGGTCCAGAGGACGATTCGCCGATAGCCGCGAGCCCGCGCGAAACGCCCGCATTCGGCGACGAGGCGAGCGCCGATGCCGGCGCCGCGCGCGCCCGGCTCGACCAGCAGCATCCGCAGCTGCGCCGTGCCGTCGACGACAGCGCCGCCGGCGTCGTCGCGCGCCTGGACGAGAAAGACGCAGCCGACGTTGGCGCCGTCGCGCTCGGCGATCCAGCACGCCTCGCGGGCTGGGTCGAAGCGCTCGACGAAGCCGGCGGCGATGCGTGCGACCAGCGCCTCGAAGCGCAGGTCCCATCCGTGTTCGGCTCCATAAAGCGCCCCGTGGCGGGCCACGACCCAGCCCATGTCGCCGCTTCGCGGCGGCCGCAGCAGCGAGGGTGCCGGCGCCCGGGCTCGCTCGCCGAGAAGCGTCTCGATCCGGCCCATCGCGCCGAGCAGGCTGCGCTGCTCGGCCTCGGCGAGCGGGGCGAGCAGCGCCTGGATCCGGGCTTCGGTGGCGCCGTCGAGCGGCGCGAACGCGCGCCGGCCGGCTGGCGTGATCGACAGGAACAGGTGGCGCGCGTCGGCGGCCGATCGCTCGCTGCGGATCAGCTTGGCCTCCTTGAAGCGGCGCAGCAGCCGGCTGAGGTAGCCGGCGTCGAGGCCGAGGTCGCGCGCCAGCTCGGCGGCGGTCGTGCGGTCGCGATGAGCGAATTCCCACAGCAGCCGCGACTCGGTGAGGGAAAAGGACGTGTCGGCGAGATGCTCTTCGAGCAAGCCGATGCGCCGGGTATAGAAGCGGTTGAAGCGACGGATCGCTTCACCGGCTGAGGCAGGCGGGGCGCTCGACGGCAAGGAGGGCTTCATCGGGGCCATTCTGTCCAGGATGGTTGCTTCAGGCAATCGATTTGGCCTCGACTTGCGATCGATACTGTATGAACGTACAGTCTTCGAATGGACCTCGTGCCCGTCCCGGTTTCCTCTTCGCGTCCCGATTCGGCCCTGCATGCAGCGCTGCCGAACGCGGTGGCGGCGGGCGGGCTGCGCTCACCGCACACCCTTCATCCCGACCTCTGGCTCGGCCATCAGCTCGGGCGAAGCAGCGGCGCGGGCGTGGCCACCGGGTTTGCCGCACTCGACGGCGAGCTGCCGGGAGGCGGCTGGCCGCGCCGCGCCCTGAGCGAGCTGCTGCTGCCGCACGTCGGCATCGGCGAGATCCGCCTCCTCGCCCCTTCCCTCGTGGCGGCCCAGAAGGCCGGCCGCCTGGTGATGATCTTCGACCCGCCGGCGGCCCTCTGCGCCTCTGCCCTCGGCCAGCTCGGCTTCGATGTCGACGAGCTGCTCGTCGTCCACACCCGGGCCCGGGTGATCCCCGGCAGCGACAGCCTGTGGGCGCTCGAGCAGGCGCTCAAGAGCGGCCACGTCGGCGCGGTGCTCGCCTGGTTGCCGCCACGCCTGCGTGCCGATCGGCTGCGCCGCCTGCAGCTGGCGGCGCACAACCACGACGGCGCTGCCTTCGTCATGCGCGAGGCCGCGGCATCGCTGCGCCCCACCTCCTCGCCGCTGCGCCTGGGCCTGCGCCCGGGGCGGGCCGACCGGCTTCAGGTGAGCGTGCTGAAGCGGCGCGGGCCGCCGCTCGAGACCCCGCTGCAGATCGAGCTGCCGCCGGTGCTTTCGCCGGCGGCCAGGCGCCGTGCCGAAAGCGACGACGCCCCGGCCCTGCAGTCGGCCACCTTCGTCGACTTCGCCTGAGACCGGTGCGCATCCCGAGCTGCGCTTCCGTTCCTCGGGCATCGCCATCTCTTTTCCGCCACCGTGCTCTGGATCGCCCTGCACCTGCCGTCGCTGTCGCTCGAATCCTTCGTGGCCACGCTGGCGGGCGGGCCGGCCGGGGCCGGCGACGAGGCGCCGATCGCGCTCGTCGACACGCACCGCATCTCGGCTGCCAACGCCCCGGCACGCGCGCTCGGCGTCAAGGCCGGCCTGAAGCGGGCGACGGCGCTGGCCCTGGCCCCCCGCATCGTGCTCGGCCAGGCCGACGCCGGCCGCGATGCACGGGCCCTGATGCCGGTGGCGCACGCTGCGCTCGCGTTCACGCCGAACGTGTCGCTGCAGCCCGGTATCGAGAGCGAGTCGCACACGGTGCTGCTCGAGGTGCAGGCCAGCCTGCGCTACTTCGGCGGCCTCGAGCGCCTGCTCGAGCGCCTGGCCCAGGCGCTCGCTCCGCTCGGCCACGACGTGCGCATGGCGAGCGCGGCCACGGCGCAGGGTGCTGCGGTGCTGGCGCGAGTCGATCGGGCGCCGCACTGCCCCGATCTGGCCGCCACGCGGCAAGCGCTGGCGGCCGCACCGGTCTGGCTGCTCGGGCCGGGCCGCGAGCACTGGGAAGCGCTGCAGGGCATGGGCCTGCGCCGCATCGGCGACCTGCTCGGCCTGCCGCGCGCCGGCCTGGCGCGCCGCTTCGGCGAGCCGCTGCTCGAGGAGATCGACGCGGCCCTCGGCCGGCGCCCCGACCCGCG
>CAXSEJ010000051.1:11386-12671 GCA_964236395.1 uncultured Rhizobacter sp. | reverse complement strand
CGACGCGGCGCAGATCCACTCGATGCTGCTGCGCTCGATGCAGCAGGCGATCTACACCGGCACCAACAGCGGCCACTTCGGCCTGGCCTACGACGCCTACACGCACTTCACGAGCCCCATCCGTCGTTACCCCGACCTGCTCGTGCACCGCGTCATCAAGGCGCTGATCGACGGCAAGCGCTACGTGCTCGGCAGCAAGAGCGAAGGCGAGCCGGCAAAGAAGGTCCGTCTGGCGCGAGCGGCGAAGAGCGCGAAGGCGGCCAAGCCGGGGGCACCGGAGGCGCCGGTGCTGGTGCCGGGTGGCGAGCTCGAGTCGTGGGAAGTCGCCGGCGCGCATTGCAGTGCGAACGAGCGCCGCGCCGACGAAGCCTCGCGCGACGTCGAGGCCTGGCTCAAATGCCGCTACATGCGCGAGCACCTCGGCGAGGAGTTCGGCGGCGCGGTGAGCGCGGTGACGAGCTTCGGCCTCTTCGTGCAGCTCGACGGGCTGTATGTCGAAGGCCTGGTGCACGTCACCGAGCTCGGCGGCGAGTACTACCGCTTCGACGAGGTGCGCCAGGAGCTGCGCGGCGAGCGCAGCGGTGTGCGCTACGTCATCGGCACGCGGGTGCGCGTGCAGGTCAGCCGGGTTGACCTCGACGGCCGCAAGATCGACTTCCGCCTCGTGCGCGAGGGCGAGGAGGAGGCCGGCGCCCTCCGCTCCCGGCGCGACAAGGGTGAGCTCGCGACCAGCGAAATCGTGGCGCTGAAAGACGCTGATCGGGCCGTCAAGTCGGGCGCGAAAAAGGCGCGAGCCCGGTCCAACGCCTCGGTGCGGCCGACGCGTGCCGGCAAGACGGCCGCCCGCAAGAGCGCCGGTCCGCGCGGCACCGGCCGGCGTTGAGCGAAAGCGCGAAGATTCGCAAGGCGTCGCAAGCGGCAGGTCAGGCCGGCCGCAACCCCCAGCGCCCGGCGAGCCGCTCGACCAGGTCGCTGGCGCGCAGGGCGCCGGCCGGGGCGGGTTGGGCCGCGGCACCGTGCTCGATCACCGCGGCGGTGGCGGCGGTGAGGGCGTCCGCGCCGGTCGCCGACCAGCGGCCGCCGAGCCAGCCGGCGAGCACGTCACCGGTGCCGGCACTGGCCAGGCTGGCGTTGCCGGTGGCGCAAATGCGTGGCGCCGCATTCGGTGCGGCGATCACCGTGCCCGACCTCAACCAGATGCTCAAGCGCATGAACGGGCGGCTTCTCCCGCTGGGGTGGCTGCAATACCTTCGGCGGCGCAAGATCATCGACCGCGTGCGGGTCG
>CAXSEJ010000051.1:0-11376 GCA_964236395.1 uncultured Rhizobacter sp. | reverse complement strand
CCGGGAAGCGGGTTGGGACCACGACCGTCGATGTGGCCCGGGCCGCGTGCGCAGCCGAGGCGGTCGCCCTGCACCGCCAGGGTGTCGCTCGCCAGCAGGCGCGCCGCTTCGAGCGGATGCGGTGTCAGCACGGTCGCCAGGCCGCGGCCGGCGCGCGCCAGGAGCAGCGCGCGCAGGCTCGCGTCGGCGGCGACGGCGTTGAGCGCGTCCGCGTCGAGCACCAGGCGTGGCGACAGCGACAGCAGCCTCGGCAGCGCGGCACGCACGGCATCGCCGCCGCCGCAGCCGCAGACGACGGTGGCGGCTGCGAGCATGGCCGCGTCGCCGCGCCACCAGCCGGCGCGCAGCATGAGCTCGGGCCGAAACGGATCGAGGGCGGCGCCATCGCCCATGCCGTCTCGGCCAGCGAGCAGGTCGACGAAGACGCGGCCGGCGCCCGCCGCGTTCGCGGCGCGGGCAGCGAGCCAGGCCGCGCCGGCCATGCCCGCCGCGCCGCCGACGATGGCGACGTCGCCGAAGCTGCCTTTGTGCTGCGCGTGACGACGCGGCGCCACTGCGCAGCTGGCGTCGCCCGTGCCCACGAGCCATGCAGCGGGCGCTGCGTCGACCGTGGTCGCTTGCGGCAGGAGCGGCGCCAGCCAGACCCGGCCGGCGTGGTCGCGCCCGGCAGCGGTGAAGAGTCCTGGCGTCAAGGCGAGCAGGCTCAGCGTGTCGCTCGCGACGACGCTCCGGCCGGCCACGCTGCCGCGCTCGCTGTCCAGTCCGGTCGGCACGTCGACCGCGAGCACGCGCGAGCCGCGTGCGGCGAGTCGGCCGATGCGGTCGACCGCGTCGCCGAGCGCGCCTTCGGGCGGCCGCGAGGCACCCAGGCCGAGCAAGGCGTCGACGACGAGGTCGACATCGACATCGTCATCGCCGTCCTCGGCGAAGACGACGCCGCTGGCCCGGGCGCGGGCCAGGGCGTGCGCGGCGTCGGGCGGCGGCGTGTCGGCCGTGGCGACGCGCACGACCTGCACCGTCTTGCCGAACGCACGCAGGCGGGTGGCGGCCTCGATGCCGTCGCCGCCGTTGTTGCCCGGGCCGGCGAAGACGAGCACGCGGCGGGCGTGAGGCGCAATCGCAAGGCACAGGCGGGCGACCGCGTCGCCGGCGCGCGCCATCAACGTGAACGGCGCCAGGGCGGCGAGCGCCTCGGCCTCGATGCGACGCAGCGAAGCGACGCCGTGCAGCGGTCGGCGACCGAGGGCGCTGTCGATGCGCTCGATGCCGCTCACGACTTCAACCGCTCGATGCCGAGGCCGTCGACGTCGATCGGCGTCTTGCGGCCGGCAACGGCGTCGGCAACGATCCGTGCCGAGCCGCAGGCCAGCGCCCAGCCGCTGCCGCCGTGGCCGAGGTTGAGCCACACACCCGCCGCGCCACTCGGGCCGAGCACGGGCGGGCCGTCGGGCAGCATCGGCCGGGCACCGCGCCAACGCTGGGCGGCACCGCGGCGGGTGACGCCGGGAAACCAGTCGTCGAGCACCTTGTCGAGCGTGGCGTAGGCACGGCCATCGGCGTGCTCGCCGCGGCCGATCTCGGCGCTGCCAGCCACCCGCACGCGGTTGCCGAGGCGGCTGATGGCGACCTTGTAGCGTTCGTCCATGAGCGCGGCACGCGGCTCGCGGTGCAGGTGCGGCTCGTCATGACGCAACGGCGCGGTGACCGAGTAGCCGTGAACGGCCAGCAGCGGCAGCCTCACACCGAGCGGCCGAAGCAGATCGCACGAGTCCATTGCCGCGCACACCACCACCGCGTCGAACACCTGCTCGCCATCGTCTACCGGGGGCGGCTCGGTCGCCGGCCAGTCGCTGGTGCCGCCGCTGATCGAGCGCAGCGCCTTGTGGCGGCCGGGGTCGAGCGGCGTGCGCACGACGACGACGCGCGGCTCCGGCCCGGCGGCGATGCGCTCCACCTTCGCATGGAAACGAAAGCGCACGCCGGCCCGGTCCGCTTCCTTGCGCAGCAGCTGCGTGAACTCGCGGCAGTTGCCGACCTGGTCGTCGCAGGAGTACATGCCTGCATGCAGCGCGGTCTCCGGGTTCAGCCCGGGTTCGATGGCGCGGCAGCCGGCGGCATCGAGCAACGTCGGCTCGGCGCCGAGCTCGGCAAGGGCACGGATGCCCGGGGCGGCGAGGGCGAGGTCGCGCGGCGTGCGCAGCAGCACGAGAAAGCCCCTGGCACTTTCGAAGTCGAGGTGCAGGCGCTGCGTGATCTCGCGCAGGCGTTCGCGGCTGTAGTCCGCGAGGCGGTGCATGCGGGCACGGTTCGCGCGGTACACCGGCGGCCGGCAGGCGCGCCACCATCGCCAGAGCCACGCCAGGTCGGCACGGTCGAGATGGGCGCCGACGCGAACCGGCGCGTGGTTGCGAAGCAGGTGCGAGAGCACCTTGCCGGGCATGCCCGGCGCCGACCATGGCGCCACGTACCCCGGCGCGATCAGGCCGGCATTGGCGAAGCTGCATTCGGCAGCGACGCTGCCACGCCGCTCGAAGACGGTGACCGCATGGCCGTCAGCGCCGAGCTCGAAGGCCGTCGTGACGCCGATCACGCCGGCCCCGATGACGGCGACGCGCATCAGCCGCGCGGTGCCGAGTGGAGTACGGCCTCGATGGCCAGTGCGGCGTTCAGCACGTCGTCGTCGCGCATCGCCGTGCTCCAGACCATGAGGCCGACGGGCAAGTGTTCGCCCGCAGGCCGACACGGCAGGCTGAGGGCACAGCCGTCGAGGAAATTGACGACGCTCGGGTTGCGCAGGAGCAGCCCGTTCGTGGCGAAGAAGGTGTCGTCGTCGGCGAGCAGCGGGGCGATCGGCGGGGCGACGATCGGGACCGTCGGCGAGAGCAGCACGTCGACCTCGACCAGCGCCGCCTCCATGCGGGCGAGCCAGGACTTGCGCCCCGCGACGAGGTCGATGTAGTCGGCGGCGCTCATTCCCTCGCCCCGCCGGATGCGGCGCGCGACGCGCGGGTCGTACTCGCTTTCGCGATCGGCGAGCCGGCGACGGTGGTAGCTCCATGCCTCGACCGGCGAGAAGCCGCCGGCGGCGTTGAGCGCGGCGACCTCGTCGAGCAGCGGCAGATCGATGTCGACGATGCGCGCACCTTCGCCGCGCAGGCGGGCGAGGCTGCTCTCGAAGGCGCGGGCCACGTCGGCGTCGAGCTTGTCGAGCATCAGCGTGCCCGGCACGGCGAAGCGCCAGTCGGCGAGCGGACGCGGGCGCAACCCGACACGCCGCGCCGCGAGCACCTCGTGCAGCAAGACGGCGTCGCGCACCGAAAGAGTGATCGCCGAGACGGTGTCGAGCGTGGTCGACAAGGGCACCGCACCGGCGGTGGGAACGAGCCGCGCGGTCGACTTGAAGCCGACCAGCCCCTGCAGCGCCGCCGGGATGCGGATCGAGCCGCCGGTGTCGGAGCC
This sequence comes from uncultured Rhizobacter sp., assembly GCA_964236395.1. Lineage (GTDB taxonomy): Bacteria > Pseudomonadota > Gammaproteobacteria > Burkholderiales > Burkholderiaceae_C > Schlegelella_A. The sequence continues at coordinate 7,917 of CAXSEJ010000051.1, read as the reverse complement.
GAGCGCCGCCCAGGCCGCGCCGACGGCCACCGACACGGCGCCTCCCGACGTCGAGCCGCCCGGGACCCGACCTGGCTCGTCGATGCGGGCGCCGGTGGCGAACGACGGCGTGCCGTAGTGCGGATTGATGCCGACGCCGGAGAAGGCGAACTCCGACATGTTGGTGCGGCCGATGAAGGCCGCCCCGTCGCCGCGCAGTCGCGAGACGACCGGCGCGTCGCTCGGCGCGGGTGGATGGCCCTTGAAGATCGTCGAGCCGGCCGTGGTGACTTCGCCGGCGACGTCGAACAGGTCCTTGACGGACACGGCGAGCCCGCCCAGCGTGCCAGCCGAACCGCCCGCCGCCAGCGAGCGATCGGCGGCATCGGCGGCGACCCGGGCCGCCTCGAAGCTGGTGGAAAGGAAGACGTGGGCACAGGGGCGCGACCCGGCCCGCTCGATGGACGCCTCGACGAGCGCCCGCGCCGTGGTCTGCTTCGCTTCGATCTGCCTGCGGGCGTCGGTCAGGTCGGGGCGCATGTGAATGCTATGATTTCGGGCTTTGCCCGGGGTGCCCGATGATCACACGGCAAGATCACGCGACAAGATCACGCGGCACCAAATCGCGAACCGGTTCACTCGAGGTGTTGCGACCGATGACGTTCGAGAGAAACGTTTCGGCCGCGATTCGAGCCGGATTCTAGAACCAACCTTCGGAGACCCCATGACCATCACCATGCGTGAAATGCTCGAGGCCGGCGTCCATTTCGGGCACCAGACCCGCTTTTGGAACCCGAAGATGGCACCGTACATCTACGGCCATCGCAACAAGATCCACATCATCAACCTCGAGAAGACGCAGCCGCTCTTCGACGACGCGATGAAGTTCATCCGCCAGTTGAGCGCACGGCGCGGCACGATCCTGATGATCGGCACGAAGCGTCAGGCCCGCGAGGTGATCGCCCAGGAAGCCAAACGTGCCGGCATGCCCTATGTCGACCAGCGCTGGCTCGGCGGCATGCTGACCAACTTCAAGACCGTGAAGGGCTCGTTGAAGCGCCTGAAGGACATGAAGGCGCAGGTCGAGGCCGGCACCGAGATCCGGATCAAGAAGGAAGCGCTCATGTTCGAGCGCGAGCAGACCAAGCTCGAGAAGGACATCGGCGGCATCCAGGACATGAACGCGCTGCCCGACGCCATGTTCGTGATCGACGTGGGCTTTCACAAGATCGCCGTGCTCGAGGCGAAGAAGCTCGGCATTCCGATCATCGGCATCGTCGACTCGAACCACTCGCCGATCGGCATCGACTACGTGATCCCCGGCAACGACGACTCGTCGAAGGCGGTGGCGCTGTACGCCAAGGCCGTGGCCGACGCCGTGCTCGAAGGCAAGGCCAACGCCCAGAACGAGGTCGTGCAGTCGGCAGCCGAAGGCGACGAGTTCGTCGAGGTCGACGCAGCGACGGCCTGAAGCGCCCGTTCATCCGCCGCCGACGCGGGTCGGCGCGGCCTTCGCTCGCCGGATCCTGCCGGCGGAGCGCAATCACCCAGGAGGACATCCCATGCCCGCGATCACCGCAAGCATGGTCGGCGCGTTGCGCGCCAAGACCGACGCACCCATGATGGAGTGCAAGAAGGCCCTGACCGAGGCCGACGGCGACATGGACAAGGCCGAGGAGCTGCTGCGCGTCAAGCTCGGCAGCAAGGCCTCGAAGGCGTCGTCGCGCATCGCCGCCGAAGGCGTGGTCGCGGCTTCGGTCGCCGGCACGACCGGTGCGCTCGTCGAGGTGAACTGCGAGACCGACTTCGTCACCAAGAACGACTCCTTCCTGGCCCTGGCGCAGTCGCTCGCCGGCCTCGTGGCCCAGAGCGACCCCGCCGACGTGGCGGCGCTTTCCGCCCTGCCGCTCAGCCAGGACGGTTTCGGCCCGACGGTGGAAGACGTGCGCAAGGGCCTGGTCGGCAAGATCGGCGAGAACATGTCGATCCGCCGCTTCCAGCGCTACGACGGCGCCGGCCGCATCGCCAGCTACCTGCACGGCACGCGCATCGGCGTGCTGGTCCAGTACGAGGGCGACGAGGTCGCCGCCAAGGACGTGGCGATGCACGTCGCGGCCATGAAACCGAAGTCGCTGACGACGGCCGACGTGGCCCGGGAGCTGATCGAGGCCGAGCGCTCGGTCGCCACGCTTCGTGCCGCGGAAGACGCCGAGAAGGCAAAGGCCGAAGGCAAGACGGTGCAGTCGGCGGAGATAGTCGCCAAGCGCGTCGAGGGTTCGGTCGCCAAGTTCTTGAAGGAAGTCAGCCTGCATAACCAGGCCTTCGTCAAGAACGACAAGCAGACCGTCGAGCAGATGCTCAAGGAGAAGGCGACCCGGGTGCACGGCTTCACGTTGTATGTCGTGGGCGAGGGCATCGAGAAGAAGACCGGCGACTTCGCCGCCGAGGTGGCGGCCCAGGTCGCGGCCGCCAAGGGCGGGTGACGAAGCGGCTCGGAGGCGACCGCGCCGGCGGCTAGACTTCGCCTCGGCCCGACGAGCACAAGAAGAGGAGTCGACCTGCATGGCCGCGTACAAGCGCATCCTGCTCAAGCTTTCCGGCGAAGCCTTGATGGGCGATGACGCGTACGGCATCAACCGCGCGACCATCGTCCGCATCGTCCGCGAGGTGCAGGAGGTGACGCAACTCGGCTGCGAAGTCGCCGTGGTGATCGGCGGCGGCAACATCTTTCGCGGCGTCGCCGGTGGCGCGGTCGGCATGGACCGGGCCACGGCCGACTACATGGGCATGCTGGCGACGGTCATGAACGCCCTGGCGCTGGCCGACACCATGCGCCAGGAGGGCATGACGGCGCGGGTGATGTCCGCCATCGCCATCGAGCAGGTCGTCGAACCGTATGTGCGGCCGAAGGCACTGCAGTACCTCGAAGAAGGCAAGGTGGTGGTGTTCGCGGCCGGAACCGGCAACCCGTTCTTCACCACCGACACCGCGGCCGCGCTGCGCGGCGCCGAGATCGGCGCCCAGATCGTGCTCAAGGCGACGCGCGTCGACGGCGTCTACAGCGCCGACCCGAAGAAGGACCCGACCGCCACGCGCTACTCGCGCATCAGCTTCGACGAAGCCATCATCCGCAACCTGCAGGTGCTCGACGCCACGGCGTTCGCGCTCTGCCGCGACCAGAAGCTGCCCATCCGGGTGTTCACGATCTTCAAGTCGGGTGCGCTGAAACGCGTCGTGATGGGCGAGGACGAAGGCACGCTGGTCCACGTCTAGACCCTTTTTGCAAGGACAACGCGAGATGACGATCGCAGACATCAAGACGACGGCCGAGCAGAAGATGGCCCGCTCGATCGAGTCGTTCAAGAACGACCTGCAGAAGATCCGCACTGGCCGTGCCCACCCCGGCATCCTCGACCAGGTGCAGGTCGAGTATTACGGCTCGCACGTGCCGATCAGCCAGGTGGCCAATGTGTCCTTGCTCGACGCGCGCACGATCAGCGTGCAGCCGTGGGAAAAGGGCATGGGTCCGAAGCTCGAGAAGGCGATCCGCGAGTCGGGTCTCGGGCTCAACCCGGCGGCCCAGGGCGACCTGCTGCGCATTCCCATGCCGGCGCTCACCGAGGAGCGCCGCCGCGACCTGACCAAGGTGGTTCGCCACGCCAGCGAAGAAGCCAAGATCGCCGTGCGCAACCTGCGCCGCGACGCCAACGAGCACGCCAGGCGACTCACCAAGGACAAGGAAATCACCGAAGACGAGGAACGTCGCTCCCTCGACGAGCTGCAAAAGCTCACCGACCGCACGATCGCCGAGATCGACCGCCTCAATGCGGCCAAGGAAGCCGAGATCATGGCGGTCTGATGATGACCGATGGCGCCTTCGCTGCCCCCCGAGGGGGAACATGCCGCGTCGGGGCGGCCCGGCGGTCGGCATGAGCGCCATGATCCAGCCGGCCGAGCTGAACGTTCCCGCGCCGCGCCACGTGGCCATCGTCATGGACGGCAACGGCCGCTGGGCCAAGCAGCGTCACATGCCGCGCCTGTTCGGCCACAAGCAGGGCGTCGACGCGCTGGTGCGAATGGTCGACGCGTGCGCCGACCGCGGCATCGAGTACCTGACCGTCTTCGCCTTTTCGTCCGAGAACTGGAAACGGCCGACCGAGGAGGTCTCGAGCCTGATGAGCCTCGTGCTCGTGGCGGTCTCGAAGTACCTCGCCAAGCTGGCCGGCGACGGCGTGCGGGTGCGCATCGTCGGCGACCGCACGGCGGTGTCCGACAAGCTGCGCCAGGCATGGCAGGAGGCCGAGGACAGCACGCGCGACAACAAGCGAATCAATCTTTCGGTCGCCTTCAACTACGGCGGCCGCTGGGACATCGTGCAGGCCTGCCGGCAGGCAATGAGCGCCGGGGTCGCAGCTCAAGACCTCGACGAGCGCACGCTCAACAGCTACATGGCGCTCAGCTACGCGCCCGACCCGGACCTCTTCATCCGCACCGGCGGCGAGGTCCGCATCAGCAACTTCCTGCTCTGGCAGGCGGCGTACTCCGAGCTGGTCTTCACCGAATGCCTCTGGCCCGCGTTCGGCACCGAGGAGCTCGACGCGGCGCTGACCCAGTACGCACGTCGGGAGCGGCGCTTCGGTGCCGTGGCGGCGCCGGCCGAGCTCGTGTCGAGTGCCGGCTAGGTGCTGAAGCAGCGCATCGCCACCGCGCTGGTCTTGCTGGCGTTGCTCGTTCCGTCGCTCGTCGTCGCTGCTCCGTGGCCCTTCGCGCTGCTGGCGCTCGTCGCGCTGTCTGCGGCAGGCTGGGAATGGGCCCGCCTCAACCAGGCCGGGGCGCTGGCCGTGCCGCTCGGTGTCTTGCTCGGCCTGGCGTGCGCGGCGGCATACGCGGCCGGCTGGGCCGCGTCGGCACCACGAGGGGTGTGGTGGCTGGCGATGGGCGTGTGGGTGCTCGGCGCGACATGGGTCTTGCGCCGCGGCGTTGCCGGATGGTCGGAGGTGCCTCGGTGGCTGCGCTGGGCGATCGGCCTGCTGGCGCTCTGGACGGCGTGGCTCGCACTGGTCAACGCCCGCGCCGTCGGGCTGAACTTCATTTTCTCGATCTTTTTCCTCGTCTGGACCGCCGACGTGTTCGCCTATTTCGGCGGCCGCGCCTTCGGCCGCCGCAAGCTGGCCCCGGCGATCAGCCCGGGCAAGAGCTGGGAAGGCGTGTGGAGCGGCGCGGCCGGGGCGCTGATCGTGGCGATCGGCTGGCTGCTGCTCGACCGCAGCAGGGGCGTCGATTCGCCGAGCATTTACTCGCTCGTCGCCGGGCAGCTCGGCTGGATCGGGCTGGCTCTGGTGGTCGTGCTGCTGGTGGCGATGAGCGTCGTCGGCGACCTGTTCGAGTCGCTCGTCAAGCGCAGCGCCGGGGCCAAGGACAGCAGCTCGCTGCTGCCGGGGCACGGCGGCATCCTCGACCGGATCGACGCGGTGCTGCCGGTGTTTCCGATCGCGCTCGCCCTGGCACTGCGTTGAGGCGGCCATGACTGCGCAGCGGCTGTGCATTCTCGGCGCCACCGGCTCCGTCGGCGCGGCGACGCTCGATGTCGCGCTGCGCCATCCCGACCGCTTCGAGATCGTGGCGCTCACCGCGCACCGTCGGCTCGACGAGCTGTTCGAGCAATGTCTGCAGGCGCGGCCACGCTATGCCGCGGTTGCGAGCGCGGCGGATGCGAAGGCACTCGCGGCGCGCCTGAAGGAGGCCGGTGCAAAGACGGAGGTGCTGTCCGGCGCGCAGGCCCTGTGCGATCTGGCGGCGCATCCGGATGTCGGGGTCGTGATGGCAGCCATCGTCGGCGCCGCCGGTCTCGCGCCCTGCCTGGCCGCGGCCGAGGCGGGCAAGCGCGTGCTCCTGGCCAACAAGGAAGCACTCGTCGTCGGCGGCGGGCTGTTCATGGCCGCCATCGCACGCGGCGGCGCGACCTTGCTGCCGATCGACAGCGAGCACTCGGCGATCTTCCAGTGCCTGCCCGAAAACCGCGGCACGTGGCCTGATCGCGTCGACCACATCGTGCTCACCGCCTCCGGTGGACCCTTCCGCGGCCGCCACCCGTCGGCGCTTGCCGATGTGACGCCCGACCAGGCCTGCGCGCACCCCAACTGGGTCATGGGCCGCAAGATCTCGGTCGATTCGGCGACGATGATGAACAAGGCGCTCGAGGTCATCGAGGCGCACTGGCTGTTCGACCTGGCGCCGGAGCGGATCCGCGTCGTGATCCATCCGCAAAGCATCGTCCATTCGATGGTGGTGATGCGAGACCAGTCGGTGCTGGCCCAGCTCGGCACGCCCGACATGCGCGTGCCGATCGCCTTCGGGCTGGCCTGGCCCGACCGGATCGGTTCCGGCACCGAGCCGCTCGACTGGCACCGGCTCTCGTCGCTGACCTTCGAAGCTGCCGACCATGCGCTGTACCCGGCTCTCGCCCTGGCCTACGACGCGTTGCGCGGCGCGCCAGGCACCACCGCCGTGCTCAACGCCGCCAACGAAGTGGCGGTCGCGGGGTTTCTGGCAGGAACTGTTCGCTTCGACCGGATTCACACCGTCATCGAGCGCACCCTCGAGGCGGTGCTCCCGGGCAGCGACGCCACCGGGTCGGTCGACTCGCTGCTCGCTCTCGACGGCGAAGCCCGCGCCCGTGCCCACCAGCTCGTGACCGAGGTCGCGCCATGACACCTTTCCCGTTCGCCGCATGCTGATCACCGTCCTCGCCTTCCTGTTCACGCTCGGCGTGCTCATCGTCGTGCACGAGTACGGCCACTACCGTGTCGCCGTCGCGTGCGGTGTCCGGGTGCTCCGCTTCTCGATCGGCTTCGGCCGCGTCCTGTGGCGCCGGCAGCCCAGGCCCGACGGCACGGAGTTCGTCGTCTGCGCCCTGCCGCTCGGCGGCTACGTGAAGATGCTCGACGAGCGCGAAGGTGTCGTCGGCGCCGCCGATCTCGGCCGCGCCTTCAACCGCAAGCCGCTTTGGCAGCGCTCGGCGATCGTCGCCGCCGGACCGGCCGCCAACCTCGTGCTCGCCGTCCTCCTGTATGCCTGCGCGCACTGGATCGGCGTCGACGAGCCGAAGGCGGTGCTGGCGCCGCCGGCCGCCGGCAGCATCGCTGAACATGCGGGGCTGCGTGCCGGCGACTGGGTCCGCGCCTGGTCGGGCGACGGCGCGGAGTGGACCGACGTCCGCTCGCTCACCGACCTGCGCTGGCAGGTGACACAGGCGATGCTGCGCGGCGAGGGCATCGAGCTCATGGTGAGCAGCCGGGAGGGCCGCGGCCAGCGCCGCCTGCGCCTCGACCTGGCCTCGCTCTCCGACGCGGAAGTCGACGCCAAGACGATGCAGCGCATCGGCCTCGGCGGCGCATGGAGCGAGCCGGTGCTCGGCGAGGTGAAGGCGGGCGGCGCCGGCGCGGCGTCGGGCCTGCGCACCGGCGACCGCATCGTGACCATCGACGGCAAGGCCATCGACGACTCGGCGCAGGCGCGCGAAGCCATCGTGGCCAGCGGCGGCAGCGGCGTGGCCGTGCCGATGCGCTGGCGCGTCGAGCGCGCCGGCAGCCGCCTCGATCTCACCGTGACCCCGGCGGTCGTCGTCGCCGATGGCAGACGAGTCGGCCGGCTCGAGGTGTTCCCCGGGCAGCCGGCGCAGATGGTGGCCGTGCGCTACGGCGTCTTCGAGGGCCTGAGCCACGCCGTCACGCAGACGTGGCAGATGTCGGCGCTGACCGTGAAGATGCTCGGCAAGATGCTGATCGGCCAGGCCTCGCTCAAGAACCTGAGCGGCCCGGTGACGATCGCCGACTACGCCGGCCAGTCGGCGCGCCTCGGCCTGGCCTATTACCTCGGCTTTCTCGCCGTGGTGAGCGTGAGTCTCGGCGTGCTCAACCTGCTGCCGCTGCCCGTCCT
>CAXSEJ010000050.1:0-12683 GCA_964236395.1 uncultured Rhizobacter sp. | reverse complement strand
GGCCGCGTCGTCGAGATGGTCGACTTCGAGAAGGCCAAGGACAAGATCATGATGGGCCCGGAGCGGAAGTCCATGATCATGCCGGAGGAAGAACGCCGGAACACGGCCTACCACGAGTCGGGCCATGCGCTCGTCGCGCGCCTGATGCCGAAGACCGACCCGGTGCACAAGGTGACGGTGATCCCGCGCGGCCGCGCCCTCGGCGTGACCATGCAGCTGCCCGAAGGCGACCGCTACAGCCTCGACAAGGAGCGCATGCTCTCGACGATCGCCGTGCTGTTCGGCGGCCGCATCGCCGAGGAGGTGTTCATGCACCAGATGACCACCGGCGCCAGCAACGACTTCGAGCGCGCCACCTCGATCGCCCGCGACATGGTCACCCGCTACGGCATGACCGACGAGCTCGGCCCGATGGTCTACGCCGAGAACGAGGGCGAGGTCTTCCTCGGCCGCTCGGTGACCAAGACGACGACGATGTCGGAAGAGACCATGAGGAAGGTCGACGCCGTCATCCGCCGGATCATCGACGAGCAGTACTCAGCGGCGCGCAAGCTGATCGAGGACAACCAGGACAAGATCCACGCCATGGCCAAGGCGCTGCTCGAGTGGGAGACCATCGACGCCGAGCAGATCGACGACATCATGTCCGGAAAGGCGCCGCGCCCGCCGAAGGACTGGACGCCATCGCCGGCCAAGCCCAGCGGCGGCGTGCCGCCGGTCACGCCGGGCAGCGCGCCGGCCACTGCCTGAGCAGCGTGCGACGAGCGATTCGAACGGGGCTGCGGCCCCGTTTTTCATTTCTGCTGCGATGGCCATGATCTGGCAGGCGGGTCGCTTCAGGCTCGACCTGTCGCGTCCGCACGTGATGGGCATCGTCAACATCACGCCCGACTCATTTTCCGACGGCGACGAGCACATCACCGCCGGCCGTGCCATCGCCACCTGCGAGCGCCTGCTGGCCGACGGGGCCGACCTGCTCGATCTCGGCGGCGAGTCGAGCCGGCCCGGCGCCGAGCCGGTGAGCGCGGAGGTCGAGCTTGCGCGCCTGCGGCCGGTGCTGCGGGCGGCTGTCCGGCTCGGCTGCCCCGTGTCCGTCGACACGGCCAAGCCGGCGGTGATGCGCGAGGCGCTGGAGATGGGCGCCGACGTCGTCAACGACATCGGCGCCTTGCAGGCCGAATGGGCGCTCGCGGCGGTCGCGGCGCACCCGACGGCGGGCGTGTGCCTGATGCACATGCACGGCACGCCGCTCACCATGCGCGGCCTCGCCCACTACGACGACGTGGTGGCCGAGGTCGCCGCCTTTTTGCGCAGCGCCGTCGACCGCGCCCGGGCCGGCGGCATCGACCTGGAGCGGATCGTGGTCGACGCCGGCATCGGCTTCGCGAAGACGCCCGAGCACAACCTCGCGCTGCTGCAGCGCCAGAGCGAGCTGCTCTCGATCGGCCGGCCACTGCTTGCCGGGTGGTCGCGCAAGTCGACGCTGGTCAGGCTCGTCGGGCTGACCGGCACGCCGCCGCGTGCGCGGACCGCGGCGCAGATGGCCGCGCTCGACGCGGCCAGCGCGGCGGCGGCCGTGCTTGCGGTGCAGCGTGGCGCCAGCATCGTGCGAGTGCACAACGTCGCCGCCACCGTCGCCGCCCTGGCCGTGCTGCGGGCCGGCACCGCGTCGACCGGATAATCGCGCCGCCATGCAAAGAACCTACTTCGGGACCGACGGCATCCGCGGCACGGTCGGCACGGCGCCGATCACGCCGGACTTCATGCTCCGTCTCGGCCACGCCGTCGGCCAGGTGCTGAAGGCCGGCGAATCGCGGCCGACGGTGCTTATCGGCAAGGACACCCGCATCTCCGGCTACATGATCGAGTCGGCGCTCGAAGCCGGCTTCGCCTCCGCCGGCGTCGATGTCCTGCTGACCGGGCCGCTGCCGACTCCGGGCGTCGCTTACCTGACCCGGGCGCTCCGCCTCAGCCTGGGCGTGGTGATCAGCGCTTCGCACAACCCCTTCGACGACAACGGCATCAAGTTCTTCTCGGCGCGAGGCGAGAAGCTGAGCGACGCCTGGGCGCTGCAGGTCGAGGCGGCGCTCGGCGAAGCCCAGCGCTGGGTCGCCTCGGCCGAGCTCGGCCGGGCGCGCCGGCTCGACGATGCCGGCGGCCGCTACATCGAGTTCTGCAAGAGCACGTTCGCGGGCGAACTCTCGCTCAAGGGGCTGAAGATCGTCGTCGACGCGGCGCATGGCGCCGCCTATCAGGTCGCGCCGGGTGTCTTTCACGAGCTCGGCGCCGAGGTGACGGCGATCGGCTGCAGCCCGAACGGAATGAACATCAATGCCGGTTTCGGCGCCACCGCACCGCAGGCGCTCGTCGCCGCAGTGCGCGACGTCGGCGCCCAGTACGGTGTGGCCCTCGACGGCGACGCCGACCGCCTCCAGCTCGTCGACGCCGCCGGCCGGCTCTACAACGGCGACGAGCTGCTCTTCGCCATCGCCGACGACCGCCTGCGCCAGGGCCGCGCCGTGCCGGGCGTCGTCGGCACGCTGATGACCAACATGGCGGTCGAGCTGGCGCTGCGCGGCCGGGGCATCGAGTTCGTGCGGGCGCCGGTCGGCGACCGCTATGTGCTCGAAGAACTGCTCCGTCGCGGCTGGCAGCTCGGCGGCGAGGGCTCCGGCCACTTGCTCACGCTCGATCGCCACACCACCGGCGACGGCATCGTCAGCGCCCTGATGGTGCTGGAGGCGGCGGTGCGGTCGGAGCGAACGCTCGAGGAGCTGCTCGCCGGCGTCGAGGTGTTTCCGCAGACGCTGATCAACGTTCGCGTCGGCGCCGGGGACGGCTGGCGGTCGTCGCCGCGCGTGAGGGAAGAGACGGCTGCAGTCGAACGCGAGCTGGGCGCTCGTGGCCGGGTGCTGATCCGTGCCTCGGGTACCGAGCCGGTGGTCCGAGTCATGGTCGAGGCCGAAGACGAAGCCCAGTCGCGTCGCGGTGCAGAGCGGATCGCCGCAAGCCTCGCCTAGGTGCATGACGGTCATGTGACAGCGCGTCGGCCGACGCCCGTGCTTGTCATGCCAGTGTCATCCGGGCTCCCTACAGTCCGCGCAGTTGGACGCATGTCCAGATTGCCACCTGAAGGACAGCCATGACATTCGCCATTCGCCACGTCGTCGCTCCGGCCCTCGCCGCGCTCGCCTGCGGCACCGCGTGGGCGCAAGACATCACCGGCGCAGGCGCCTCGTTTCCCGCGCCCGTCTACTCGAAGTGGGCCGACGCCTACAACAAGGCGACCGGCGCCCGCCTCAACTACCAGTCGATCGGCTCGGGCGGCGGCATCAAGCAGATCAAGGCCAGGACGGTCGACTTCGGCGCCTCCGACGCGCCGCTCAGCGATGAAGAGCTGGCCAAGGACGGCATGATCCAGTTCCCGACCGTCATCGGCGGCATCGTCCCGGTCGTCAACATCACCGGCATCGCCCCGGGTCGACTCAAGCTCACGGGCCAGGTGCTCGGCGACATCTTCCTCGGCAAGGTCACGAAGTGGAACGACCCGGCGATCACTGCGCTGAACGCCGGCCTCGCCCTGCCCGACGCCGCCATCGCCCCGGTGCGCCGGGCCGACGGCTCCGGCACGACCTTCCAGTTCACGAATTACCTTTCGAAGGTGAATGCCGACTGGAAGGCAAGGGTCGGCGAAGGCACGGCGGTCAACTGGCCGACGGGCGCTGGCGGCAAAGGAAACGAGGGCGTGTCGGCGTTCGTGCAGCGCCTGCCGAACTCGATCGGCTACGTCGAGTACGCGTACGCGAAGCAGAACAAGATGTCGCACGTGATGCTCAAGAACAAGGACGGCAGCTTCGTCGGCCCGGACGACCTCACGTTCAAGGCCGCCGCGGCGGGTGCCGACTGGAGCCGCAGCTTCAACCAGATCCTCACGGAGCAATCGGGCAAGGAGGCGTGGCCGATCACCAGCGCCACCTACATCATCATGTACAAGACCGCCGACAAGCCGACGAACACCGCGAACGCGCTGAAGTTCTTCGACTGGGCCTACGCCAGCGGCAACAAGATGGCCGCCGACCTCGACTACGTGCCGATGCCCGACAACGTCCAGACGATGGTCCGCAAGCTCTGGTCCGACAACATCAAGGACGCCTCGGGCAAGCCGGTCTCGTACAAGTAGTCTGGTCGTCGTTCACCGCCCGGGAGAAGAGAGATGGCCGCCACAATGCCTGCCAGCCCCTTCCCCGGCCGCATGGAAACGTCTCGATCCGAACCGAAAAACCGGCCGCCGCCCGTGCGGCGAACCCACCCCTGGGCCGACAAGCTTTTCGCGGCGCTGGCCCATGCGGCGGCACTCCTGACCTTGCTGCTGCTTGCCGGCATCATCGTCTCGCTGCTGATCGGCGCCTGGCCATCGATCCGCGAGTACGGCATCTCCTTCCTGTGGCGCAGCGAATGGGACCCGGTGCGGAACCGCTACGGCGGTCTGGTCATGATCTACGGCACGGTGATGACCTCCTTCATCGCCTTGCTCATCGCCGTGCCGGTCAGTTTCGGCATCGCCCTGTTCCTCACCGAACTCTCGCCGGCCTGGTTGAGGCAGCCGCTCGGCACGGCGATCGAGCTGCTCGCGGCCGTGCCGTCGATCGTCTACGGCATGTGGGGCCTGCTTGTCTTCAGCCCGCTCCTTGCCACTTACGTGCAGCAACCGCTGCAGAGCGCGTTCGGCTCGGTGCCGGTGCTGGGCGCGCTGTTCAGCGGCCCGCCGGTCGGTATCGGCATCCTGTCGGCCGGCATCATCCTGGCGATCATGGTCATCCCGTTCATCGCCTCGGTGATGCGCGACGTCTTCGAGGTGACGCCGCCGATGCTCAAGGAATCGGCCTATGCGCTCGGCTCGACGACCTGGGAGGTCGTCTCCAAGGTCGTGCTCCCGTACACGAAGACCGGCGTCGTCGGCGGCATCATGCTCGGCCTCGGCCGCGCCCTGGGCGAGACGATGGCGGTCACCTTCGTCATCGGCAACTTCAACCAGCTCGACTCGCTTTCCCTGTTTCAGGCGGCGAACAGCATCACCTCCGCGCTGGCCAATGAGTTTGCCGAAGCCGGCGAGGGCCTGCACCAGGCCTCGCTCATCTACCTCGGGCTGGTCCTGTTCTTCATCACCTTCGTCGTGCTCTCCTTCTCCAAGCTGTTGCTGATGCAGCTCCGCAAGGGTGAAGGAACGCGCTCGTGAGCACGGTGCTGCGAGCCGCTCCCACGGCGCAGCAATCGCGTCGCCTGGCCAGGCACAGCGCCCGCAAGCGAACCAACGCCATCGCACTCGCCCTGGCGCTGGCGGCGATGTCGTTCGGCCTGTTCTGGCTGATCTGGATCCTGATCGAAACGGTGCGGCTCGGCCTCGGCGGCATCGCCCTGTCGCTGTTCACGCAGATGACACCGCCGCCGCAGGCCGAAGGCGGCCTCGCCAACGCCATCGTCGGCTCGCTGCTCATGGTCTCGCTCGCCACGGTGATCGGTACGCCCATCGGCATCCTGGCCGGCGTCTACCTCGCCGAGTACGGGCAGAAGACCCTGCTCGGCGCCGTCACCCGCTTCTTCAACGACATCCTGCTTTCGGCGCCCTCGATCGTGATCGGCCTTTTCATCTATGCCGTGGTGGTCGCCCGGTACAAGACCTTTTCGGGCTGGGCCGGGGTGCTGGCGCTGGCGTTGATCGTGATTCCCGTCGTGATCCGCACGACGGAGAACATGCTGTCGCTCATTCCCAATGCCTTGCGCGAAGCCGCGTACGCCCTCGGCACGCCGAAGTGGCGCGTGATCATGACCGTGACGCTGAAAGCGGCGCGTGCCGGGGTGATGACCGGCGTTCTGCTGGCGCTGGCGCGCATCGCCGGCGAAACCGCGCCGCTGCTGTTCACGGCCCTCTCGAACCAGTTCTTCACCAGCGACCTGGCGCAGCCCATGGCGAGCCTGCCGGTGACGATCTTCAAGTTCGCGCTAAGCCCGTACGAGAACTGGCAAAAGCTCGCCTGGGCGGGGGTGTTCCTCATCACCGTCGGCGTGCTTGCGTTGAACGTCGTCGCCCGCACCTTCCTGCGCAACAAATACTGAGCCCGGAGCGTCCGATGGTCATGAAAGTCGAATCGCCGGTGACCGGCACGATCAAGCTCGCGGTCCGCAACCTCAATTTCTACTACGGCGCGTTCCACGCACTGAAGAACATCAACCTCGAGATTCCGGAAAAGAAGGTCACGGCGTTCATCGGCCCGTCTGGCTGTGGGAAGTCGACGCTGCTGCGCACCTTCAACCGCATGTTCGAGCTGTACCCGGAGCAGCGTGCCGAAGGCGAGATCGTCCTCGACGGCGAAGACATCCTGAGTTCCAAGGACGACGTCTCGCTGATCCGCGCGAAGATCGGCATGGTGTTCCAGAAGCCGACGCCGTTTCCGATGTCCATCTACGACAACATCGCCTTCGGCGTGAAGCTGTTCGAGACGCTGCCGCGTGCCGAAATGGACGAGCGGGTGGAATGGGCGCTGAAAAAGGCGGCGCTGTGGAACGAGGCCAAGGACAAGCTGAACCAGAGCGGCGCGGGCCTCTCGGGTGGCCAGCAGCAGCGCCTGTGCATCGCGCGCGGCATCGCCATCAAGCCGGAGGTGCTGCTCCTCGACGAGCCGTGCTCCGCGCTCGACCCCATCTCGACCGGCAAGATCGAGGAGCTGATCCACGAGCTCAAGACCGACTACACCGTCGTCATCGTCACCCACAACATGCAGCAGGCCGCGCGCAGCTCCGACTACACCGCCTACATGTACCTCGGCGACCTGATCGAGTTCGGCCCCACGTCCGACGTCTTCATGCGGCCGAAGAAGAAGGACACCGAGGACTACATCACCGGGCGCTTCGGCTGACACGCCGTGAAGGAAACGTCATGAACGATCGCCATCTTTCCACCCAGTTCGACGCCGAGCTGAGCGGCATTTCCACCCGGGTGCTCGAAATGGGCGGCATGGTCGAGTCGCAGGTGGAGCGCGCCGTTTATGCACTCACGCATTTCAGCGCCGAAATCGCCTCGGAGGTGCTGACCGTCGAGGAGCGCGTCAACGCCACCGAGATCGCGATCGACAACGACCTGTCGACCATCATCGCCCGGCGCCAGCCGACGGCGCGCGACCTGCGGTTGCTGATCGCCATCTCGAAGACCATTGCCAACCTCGAGCGCGTCGGCGACGAGGCGGCGCGGATTGCCCGCACGGTGCAACGCCTGGTGAATTCCGGCGTGTCGAGCCGGATGCGGCTGCCGGTGAACGACCTCGCCTACGAGGCCGAGCTCGCCGTCTCCCAGTTGCGCAAGGCCCTCGACGCCTTCGCCCGCCTCGACGTGGAGCGTGCGGTCGAGGTGCTGCGCAAGGACGACCTCATCGACCAGGAATTCGAAGGGCTGTTGCGAAAGCTCATCACCTTCATGATGGAAGACGCGCGGACCATTTCCTCCAGCATCGACCTCGTGTTCGTCGCCAAGGCGATCGAGCGGGTCGGCGATCACGCAAAGAATCTGGCCGAGCAGATCATCTATATCGTCAAGGGCACCGACGTCCGGCACAGCCCGGTCGACACGGTCGAGAGCATGGTGCGCTAGCCGTGCCGCAAGAACGGAGCACGCGATGAGCACCGTCCTCGTGGTCGAAGACGAGCCGGCGATCGCCGAGCTGATTGCCCTCAATCTCCGCCACGCCGGTTTCGACGTGAGCCTCGCCGCCGACGCGGAACAGGCGCAGGCCGCGGTCAGCGGCGCTCTGCCCAGCCTGGTCGTTCTCGACTGGATGCTGCCCGGCCAGAGCGGCCATGCACTCGCTCGCCAGTGGCGCGCCCACCCGCGCACCCGCATGCTGCCGATCATCATGCTGACGGCACGGGCCGAGGAGTCCGACAAGGTGTCGGGCCTCGAAGCGGGTGCCGACGACTACCTGACCAAGCCCTTCTCGGCCAACGAGCTGCTCGCCCGCATCCGCGCGGTGCTGCGCCGTCGCGCGCCCGAGGCGCTCGATGCCGAGGTCGAGATCGGCGGTCTGACGATCAACCCGGCGACCCGTCGTGTCGGCGCACAGGGGCGCGACGTGAAGCTCGGCGCCACCGAATTCAAGCTGCTGCACTTCCTCATGACGCATCCCGAGCGCGTTCACAGCCGGGCGCAGCTCCTAGATCGCGTCTGGGGCGACCACGTCTTCATCGAGGAGCGCACGGTCGACGTGCACATCAAGCGGCTGCGCGAATCGCTCACGCCGGTCCGCTGCCAGCACCTGATCGAGACGGTGCGCGGAGCCGGCTACCGGCTCGCTCACCCGGTGCCCGCGGTGTCGGCATGACGCGCTGATGCGCATGGTCGTGGCCGCGGCACGATGAGCTGGCTGCTGCAGCGCTTGCTCGTCGGGCTGCTTGCCATGACGGCCGGCACCTTCCTCGGCGTGGTGGTCGGCGGCGACCGCATGGTGCTCGTGGGCGCGTTGCTCGGCGGCATGCTCGGCCTGGCCGCCATCGTCGTCGTCGATTCCCTGCGCGGCTGGCGCCTGCTGCGTTGGCTGCGCGGGCCGCGCGACGACATGGCCCCGCGCGACACCGGGTTCTGGGGCGAGGTGGCCTACCGCGTCGAGCGCTCGCTGCGCGCGCTGGAGCGCGAGGCGAGCCTGGAGCGCGAGCGCCTGGCCGAGTTCGTCTCGGCGATGGAGGCCTCGCCCAACGGCGTGCTGCTGCTCGACGCCGGGGACCAGATCGAATGGTGCAACGCGCGCTCGGCCGATCACTTCGGCCTCGACCCGGAGCGCGACCGCCTGCAGCGTGTGACCAACCTCATTCGTGCCCCGGCCTTCGTCGACTACGTGCAGTCCGGTGACTTCGGCGAGCCGGTCACCTTCGCGCTGCCGCGTCGGCGCGGCTCGATCCAGGTGCTGATCCGCCGCTACGGCGTCGACTCGAAGCTCGTGCTCTCCCAAGACCTCACCGAGCGCGAGCGCGCCGACGCGATGCGGCGCGACTTCGTGGCCAACGTCTCGCACGAGATCCGCACGCCGCTGACGGTGCTTTCGGGTTTTCTCGAGACGATGCGCAACCTGCCGCTCACCGAAGACGAGCGAAAGCGCGTCATCACGCTGATGACCCAGCAGGCCGAGCGCATGGGCAATCTCGTCGGCGACCTGCTGACGCTGGCGCAGCTGGAAGGCAGCCCGCGGCCCACGGCCGACCGCTGGGTGCGGATCCCGGCGCTGTTCGCGCAGGCGGAGGCCGAAGCGCGAGCCTTGTCGGCCGGGCGCCATGCCATCACTTTCGTCGGTGGCGCAGGTGCGGAGATCGCCGGCACCGAAAGCGAGCTGCAGAGCGCGGTCGCCAATCTCGTCAACAACGCGGTGCGCTACACGCCCGATGGCGGCACGATCCGCGTCGCCTGGGCGGTGCTGGACAACGGCGCCGGCGAGCTCTCGGTGGTCGACACCGGCCGCGGCATCGCCCGTGAGCACCTGTCGCGGCTCACGGAGCGCTTCTACCGCGTCGACGGCAGCCGTTCGCGCGAGTCCGGGGGCACCGGGCTGGGCCTGGCCATCGTCAAGCACGTGATCCAGCGCCACGGCGGCGAGCTCGACATCGCGAGCGAGCCTGGCCAGGGCTCGAGCTTTCGCCTGGTTTTCCCTGCCGCCCGCGTCCGCACGGCGCCGCCGCCGGCTGACCCGACGGCCGCCTCGACAGCGGAGCTCGCCTCCCGCTGAGCTCAGCCGGGCGGCGCGCGCCGGTAGATGTCGGTGACGTCTTCGTCGCTGCGGTTGCGGCGCTCGCGACCAAGGAACTGCCAGGCGGCCGACGCCTTTGCCTGCGGTCTGGCCAGCAGCAGATAGCCGCAGCGTGTCTGCGACTCCGGCGTGACGGCATCGACCTGCCATCCGCCGAGGTACTCGAGCGCCACGACTTGCGCCCGCGGCATGTTCGGTGCGGCGATGCAGGCACCGGCCGGAACCTGGCGGGCAATGCGCTGCACCATCGAGCGGTAGCTGCGAGCGTTGTCGAGCGGCGGCAGCAACAGCGTCATCACGAGCAGCCAGCACAGGCTCACGCCGCCGGCGGGCAGCACCAGGCTTTTCCAGAGCGCATGCCGGCTGCGGCGCGTGCGCCAGCGCACCAGCCAGAGCCAGGCCAGCGTGGCGGCGAGGGCGACGACCAGCTCGGTCACCGAATAGTCACGGGTGTAGCCAGGAGACAGCTTGGCGACGTTGGCGGCGAGCTTGCTCGGCGTACCGGTATGGATGGCCACGTAGAACACCCACGCAGTCGCCGCGGCGATGCTGAAAAAGAAGACGGAGAACCAGTCGATTGCCGCCGCCGCGCCGCGTTGCAAGGTCGGCAGCGCGAACGCGGCCAGCACCGCCAGGGCAGGCAGGGCGAGCATCAAGGCGCGGTCGGAGCCGGCCATGCCGATCCACACCAGCAGCAGCGCGGCGCAGCAGCCCAGCGGCAGGGCGATGTGCGGGCTGGCCAGGCTGCGTCTCCAGCGCCACAGCGTCCACAGGGCGAGCAGCCAGGCCGGCCAGGCAAACCAGGCGATCGACCGCGCCATGCCCAGCGCCTGGGCGAGGGAATGCGTGTGGCCGAGGCGGTTCGCCCAGGCGCCGAGCACCGTCGCGGCGGTGGCGCCGAGCGCCGCACCGGCGATCAGAAAAGTGAGTGGAACCGCCGACGCGGCCGCCGACGGTCGGCGCAGCAGCACGACTGCGACCCCGAGCAGCGCAAGCAGCATCGCGATGGCAGGTGCGCCGCTCGCGGCCAGCGTGATGAGCGACAAGGCCACCAAGGCGCCACCCTTGCGTGGGCGCTGCGCGACGATCGCGAGGGCGTAAAGGTACAGCGCCACACCGGCGAGCTGCACCAGCTCCGGCGTGGTCTCGTGGCCGAGCTGGAGCAGTCCGAGCGAGGCGATGAGGGCGAGCACGGCACCGTCGGCGATGGCCCGCGCATAGTCGACCGGCGCGGCCTCGCCACCGAATGCGAAGGGCAGGGGCTGCGCCGAATCGGAGCGGGCGAGGTGATATGTCGCGTACCAGGTCAGCGCGAGGGCCAGAGCCAGAAGCAGCGCAAAGGGCACTCTCGCTGCGAAGGCAGGGTCAAGCCACGGCCCGAGCAGCTTCACGGAGACGGCGCCGATCCAGTAGGGCAGCAAGGCACCGTCGGCGGGAAGGCCGCCGACCGTCGGCATCAGCCACGACGTCTTGCCGTGGGCGATGCCGAGGATGTAGCCGAAGGCGGTGATGTCGGCGCTCTTCCACGGGTCGCGCCCGAACAGGCCCGGCAGCACATAGGCCGCGCAGAGGAGAAGGAGGGCAGCGCGAGGCAGCGTGGCCGCCGCGCGTTCGCTGACGAGGGCAGGATTGGGCGTGTTCACGTGCGGCGTTGCGGGGGGGCGGGCGAATGATGACGCAATGAAAAAGGCAGCCGAAGCTGCCTTTTGTTCTTTGCCCAGGTTTGCCGAGCTTCGTCGGACCTTACTTCTTCGCGCCGAGGTGAGCGAACTTGTTGCGGAACTTCTCGACCCGGCCGCCCAGAGAGTCGACGCTCTTTTGCGTGCCGGTATAGAACGGATGCGATTCGCTGGTCGTCTCGAGCTTGTACATCGGAAGCTCGCGACCGTCGTCCATCTTCACCGTCTCCCGCGTCTGGGCGCAGGAGCGGGTGACGAACTTGAAGCCGTTCGACAGGTCCACGAAGCAGACTTCGCGGTACGCCGGGTGGATGCCTTCTTTCATTGCTTGCCTTCTCGGTTGGTGTTCGGCAGCCACGCCGCACTGCAACCAGTGGCGCACTTACCGGTCAGCCTCTGATTGTATCCGTCAGCCGCCGCGCCGCATCATGTCGAAGAAGTCGTGATTGTTCTTCGACGCCTTCATCTTCTCGAGAATGAATTCCATCGCTTCGATTTCGTCCATCGAATAGAGCAACTTCCGCAGGATCCAGCTCTTCTGCAGGATCTCTGGCTTGAGCAGCAGCTCCTCGCGGCGCGTGCCGCTCTTGTTGAGCAGGATCGAGGGGTAGACGCGCTTTTCCGACATGCGGCGATCCAGGTGGATCTCGCAATTGCCGGTGCCTTTGAACTCTTCGTAGATCACCTCGTCCATGCGGCTGCCGGTCTCGACCAGCGCCGTGCCGATGATGGTGAGCGAGCCGCCTTCCTCGATGTTGCGCGCGGCGCCGAAGAAGCGCTTCGGCCGCTGCAGCGCGTTGGCGTCGACGCCGCCGGTCAGCACCTTGCCCGAAGACGGCAACACGTTGTTGTAGGCCCGTGCAAGGCGGGTGATCGAGTCGAGCAGGATGACCACATCCTTCTTCATCTCGACCAGGCGCTTGGCGCGCTCGATCACCATTTCGGCGACCTGCACGTGGCGCGCGGCCGGCTCGTCGAAGGTCGAGCTGATGACCTCGCCGCGCACCGTGCGCTGCATCTCGGTCACTTCCTCGGGGCGCTCGTCGACGAGCAGCACGATGAGGTAGACCTCGGGGTAGTTGGCGATGAGCGCATGCGCCAGGTTCTGCATCATCACCGTCTTGCCGCTCTTCGGCGCCGAGACGAGCAGCGCGCGCTGGCCCTTGCCGATGGGCGCGATGAGGTCGACGATGCGGCTGGTGATGTTCTCTTCGTTCTTGAT
>CAXSEJ010000049.1:0-12713 GCA_964236395.1 uncultured Rhizobacter sp. | reverse complement strand
AGGCAACCAGCACAGTGCCGACAGCAACGAACGTGCCGACTCCGGGTGGGTCGGATGGATCGGCCGAACACCGAGCCGATCAGGCCCTTGCCGACAGACGACGACGACGGGTGATCCACCCAAGCATGCCGCCCGTCGCGAGCAGCAGCCAGGTTTCCGGCTCCGGCACCGGTGCCGCGATGGCGGCGGACGCGAAGCCCTGCATCGCGCGTGCCTGTTGCTCGGTGAAGCCGAGGTCGCGAGACACGGTGTCGTAGCCGAGCACCGTCGGGTCCTGGCCGGTGATCTCACCGAAGTCGACGAGCGCGTGCAGGTAGTAGCCGAAGGCGCTCGCGTGATAGCTGTCCGACGCCCACAGGTTCACCTGGCCGAACGTGATGCCGTCGTACGGGTTGGCGTCGGCGAAGCCGGCGGTGATCGCGTTGTTCCAGGCCAGGCCGACCGGATTGATGCGGTCCACGACGCTCGGGTTGTTTGCCCGGGCGACCTCGTAGCCGCGCTGGACATCGATGCCCATCTGCAGGTCTATCGAGTGGTCAGCAGTATCTGTGCCCGGCTCGGAGATCAGTGGCGGAGACGGTGAGATTCGAACTCACGGGAGAGTCGCCCCCCCGGCAGTTTTCAAGACTGCTGCCTTAGACCGCTCGGCCACGTCTCCTGCGCCGCGCGATCTTCGCATGGCCGCGCCAGCGCCTCGCGGGCAGGCGTGGTCCACTGGCGGGCGAGCGGGCTGCATGTCAGAGCGCGCCCGACCCTGCCGACATGAACACCGCCACCCTGCTCGCCGATCGACCCGACGCCCAGTCGCCAGGCGGGCGTGCGCCCAGCATGGCGCAGGTGCACGGCTCGATCGCCGCGCCGGGTGCCTCGACGCAGGCTTCGGCGCTGCGCCGGATGATGGCCTTCGTCGGGCCGGGCTACCTGGTGGCGGTCGGCTACATGGACCCGGGGAACTGGGCGACCTCGCTCGCCGGCGGGTCGCAGTTCGGCTTCTCGCTGCTGTCGGTGATCCTGATCTCCAACCTGATGGCGATGCTGTTTCAGGCGGCCGCCGTGCGCCTGGGCCTCGGCGCCGGCCTCGACCTCGCCCAGGCCTGCCGCCAGCACTACTCGCGCGGGACCAGCCTCGTGCTGTGGCTGCTGTGCGAGGTGGCCATCGTCGCCTGCAACCTCGCCGAGGTCATCGGCATGGCGATCGGCCTCAATCTGTTGTTCGGCCTGCCGCTCGTCGCCGGCGTGATCGTCACGGTGCTCGACGTGGCCTTGCTGCTCGCGCTGCAGCGGCGCGGTTTGCGCTGGCTCGAGGCCGCGATCATGGTGCTCGTCGCGACCATCGGCGTGTGCTTCGCGTTTCAGCTGGCGTGGCTGCATCCGCCGGTGGCGGCCGTGCTGGCCGGCTTCGTGCCGAAGGCGCAGATCGTCACCGACCCGGCGATGCTCTACCTCGCGGTCGGCATCGTCGGTGCCACGGTGATGCCGCACAACCTGTACCTGCACTCGTCGCTGGTGCAGACGCGCCGGCACGAAGGCACGCTGGCGGCCAAGCGCGAGGCGATCCGCTTCGCGACCATCGACTCGACGATCGCGCTCGGCCTCGCCCTGCTCATCAACGCCGCCATCCTCGTGCTGGCGGCCGGCGCCTTCCACCGGCCCGGCGCCGAGCCGGTGAGCGAGCTGACCGACGCCTACCGGCTGCTCTCGCCGCTGCTCGGCGTGGCCGCCGCCAGCACGCTCTTCGGCGTGGCGTTGCTCTGCTCCGGGCTCAGCTCTTCGGTCACCGGCACGCTCGCCGGCCAGATCGTGATGGAGGGCTTTCTCGACATCCGCATCTCGCCGGCAGGGCGCGCGCTGCTGACGCGCGCCTTCGCGATCGTGCCGGCGGTGGCCGTCACCGCCTGGTACGGCAGCGACGGCGCCAATTCGCTGCTCGTCTTCAGCCAGGTGATCCTGAGCCTGCAGCTGCCCTTCGCCATCGTGCCGCTGCTGCTCTTCACCACCCGCCGCAAGCACCTCGGCGACTTCGCGTTCCGGCGCGGCATGGCGGTGCTGCTGTGGTCCGCCGCCGCGGTCGTCGTCGGGCTCAATGTCTGGCTGCTGCAGCGCTTCGTGTTCGGCTGAACTTCGCCGCGACAGTCGCTCAGAAGTTGGCCGTCAGCGTCAGCCGCACCCGCCTCGGCTCGACCGGGTGGAAGTGGATGTCGTCGACGCCGGCGGCCGGCTCGCCCGGCAGTCTCGAGCCGTAGAAGTAGTCGATGTCGCTGTCCTTGCGGTCGAACAGGTTGAAGACGTCGAGCGCCACACGGACGTCCCGGGAGATCTTGTAGCCGACGCGCAGGTAGGCCAGCGTCGTCGACTTCGACCGCACCGAGTTGTCCTCGATCAGCGGCCGCGGCCCGAAGTAGCGCAGCTGCACGTGGCCGAACCAGGGCCCGAGCTGCGTCACGGTTGCACCCGCTGAAGCGACCTTGTCGACCGAGCCCGGGATGCGCCTGCCGGCCGGATCGGAGTCGCTGAAGCGGGCGCGCGAGGCCGCGAAGTCGGCGTCGAGCAGCAGCCACGGCGTCGCGATGTAGTGGTTGTTCCACTCGACGCCGCGGCGGCGGCTCGGCCGGCTGGCCTCGGTCTCGCCGGCGTCGCCGACGAAGACGAGCTCCGAGCCGAGCTTGAGCTGCCACAAGGCCAGCGAGCTTTGCAGGCCCGGCACGATCTCCGTGCGCAGGCCGAGTTCGCCGCCCTTCGAGCGCGCCAGCGGCGTTACCGGGTCGAGCGCGTCGCCGGTCTTGGCGGCCACCGTCGCGGTCGTGCCGCGAGCGTCGTTGCTGTGGAAGCCGTGGCCGTAGTTGGCGAAGTACTCGGTCTTTCGCCACGGGCCGAACACGAGCGAGAGCTTGGGCGACACCAGGCCGGCGTTCTCCTTGCCGCTGTTGGCAGCGATCGAGCTCTTGACGTCGAAAAAGAACCTGTCGGCGCGCACGCCGGCGATGCTGCGAAACCACGGCAGCCACTGGGTCGAGTTTTCGCCGTACAGGCCGACGCTCGTCTGCCGGACGCGGCTCTCCTGCGTGAGCTCGGCGCGCTGGCGCGCCACCGTGGCGTAGAGGCCGACCGGATCGAGGCGGTCGTGGCGCACGCCGAGGCCGAGCGTGTTGACCGCGTCGGCGCTGCCGAGCTTCATGTTCCAGGAGCGGCTCGTCGCCAGGCCGAAGACCTTGCGCTGCTCGAACTGCTCGAACTGGTCGCCGTCGATGCCGGTCGGGTCGAGGTCGATCGGGTGCTCGAGGAAGTAGGTGAAGTTGGAGTACAGCGCGAGCCTGGAGCGGATGGCGTAGGCGTTGAGCCTGAACTCGCCGTCGTCGAGGCGCTGCTCGTGCGCCGCGGAGAGGCTGTAGCGGTAGGTGTTGCCGCCGTCGCTCGGGTCGAGCGCACCGAAGCGGTCGATCAGGCCGGCCGCGACGGCGCGCCGCGGGATCTGGTCGGTGGCGTTCCAGCCGGCGGCGTAGCCCATGGCGGTGACCGTGGAGCGGCTCGCGTCGGTGCCCGTGCTGTAGCGCAGCACGCCGTTGCTCCGGTGGAACTTCTCCGGCTCGTCCCACGGGCCGTTGTTGTGCGCGACCTCGAGGGCGTAGAGCACGTTGCCGCCGGCCAGCTTGTTCGAGTTGGCGATCAGGGCGCGGGCGTAGCGGTCCTGGCCGAAGGTCGCGGCCGCGGTGCCGCGCGGCAGGGCGTCGAACAGGTCGATGCGGGCCGAGCCTGCCGAGGCGAAGTCGCCTTCCTCGGCGTAGTAGGGCCCCTTGCGATAACGGATGCGATCGACGAGCTCGGGGATCAGCCAGTTGAGGTCGCTGTAGCCGTGCCCATGGGCATGGGTCGGCATGTTCACCGGCATGCCGTCGACGAAGGTCGCGAAGTCGGTGCCGTGGTCGAGGTTGAAGCCGCGCAGGTAGTACTGGTTGGCCTTGCCGTCGCCGCTGTGCTGCGACACGATCAAGCCCGGCACGAACTCCAGGATCTCTGCCGGCCGCAGGGTCGGCCGGCTTTCCAGCAGCTTCGAGGTGACGGTGCCGGCGCTGGCCGCATCGGAAGTGCCGACCGAATTCAAGTAGTTGCCGATGACCTCGACCGGGCCGAGCTGGGCCGAACCGGCCGGGGCCGAGGCGGCTTGCGCGCCAACGCCGGCGGCGTGGCTGGCGAGAAGAAGGGCGGCGCACAGGCACGCGCCGGCGCGCGCCGGCGGCGCGAGGACGAAGGAAACAGGCATGGTGGAACCCCTGGACAGAGCGAGACGACGGTGCGGCCAGGCCGCACGGCACTACCGGCGCGACGATCGGCCGAGGTCGGCCCTCCGCGCGCGCTAGGTTCGCTCGCTGCGCGGGGGTCGCTCCAGCCGCGCGCTCGGCTGCGACGCGGCCGACCGGGCCGGCCCGTCGGGAGCCGCATGCACCGCACTCGGGGCATGCCAGACCAGGCCCGACAGCACCAGCGGGATGAGCGGCGCGACCGCGGCACCGGTGCCTTCGTCCTGCGCATCGAGGCGATCGAGGCCACTGTCGCCGGCGATCACGGTCGCGTCATCGGCGGCGTGGTGGTGGCGAGTGCCGGGAGCGTGGCGATGCGCCGAACCGGTGTCGGCGTGTGCGTGCAGGCCCGGCAGCGGCTGGCGCCGGAAGTCGCGCAGCTCGCTCGCCGGCGCGGCCGGCGCAGCGCTTGCGTGGCCGTGCGCCGGTCCGGCCGCCAGGCGCATCACCGAGGCGCTGCACTGCAGCGGCACCAGCCACGCGAGCAGCCACAGCAGCGCGATGCGGCCGGTCCGGCACAGGGGTTTCACGATCGCGGCGAACATGGGCGAACGATTGTGTACGCGGCGCAAGTCGGTTCGGTTGCAGCTTCAGCGTGACGCTGCGCAATCGACGGCGATGAGCTCGTGCGAATCGCCATCGAGCCGCGCCGCCGTGAGCGCACCGCCCCAGGCGCAGCCGGTGTCGAGGGCCAACAGGTCGGGTCGGTCGAGCAGGCCGAGCGTCGACCAGTGGCCGAACGCGATGCGCGTGCCGGCGATGCGGCGGTCGGGCGCATCGAACCACGGCATCAGGCCGGGCGGCGCGGCGTCGATTCCGTCCTTGACGGCGAAGTCGAGCCGTCCGGCGGCGTCGACGAAGCGAATCCGGGTCAGCGTGTTGAGGGTGAAGCGCAGGCGTTCTTCGTCGCTGCGAACCTCGCTCCAGCACGACGGCTCGTTGCCGAACATCGTTTCGAGAAAGTCGCGAGGCGGCTGCTCGCGCAGGGCGGTCTCGAGCCCGGCAGCGAGCGTGAGCGTGGTCTCGAGATCCCATTGCGGCACGACGCCGGCGTGCAGCATCAGCCAGCCATGGGCGTGCACGGCCATGCGGCGATGGCGCAGCCAGTCGAGCCATTCTTCGCGGTCGGGCGCGCCGAGAAGCTCGGCGAGCGTGTCGCTGCGATGCTGGCGCCGAACTCCGGCGGCGACGGCGAGGAGGTGCCAGTCGTGGTTGCCGAGCAGGCAGGTGGCGGCGGCGCCGAAACCGCGCAGCCGGCGCAGCGCCGCGAGCGACGCCGGGCCGCGATTGACCAGGTCGCCGAGCACGTACAGGTGGTCTCGCGATGGGCTGAAATCGAGGCGATCGAGCAGCCGGTCGAGCGCCGAAGCGCAGCCTTGCACGTCGCCGACAGCGTAGTTCATGGCCGGTGCTGCAGGGCGATCACGAGGATGATTCTGCTACGCTCATCGCCCCTCTTCGCCCGCGCTGACGCGCCCGCGCATGGACGTTGTCCTCCTGCTGTCGCTGATCTTTCTCAATTCGCTCTTCGCCATGTCGGAAATGGCGTTGACCGCCAGCCGCAAGGCGAGGTTGCAGGTGATGGTCGAAGCCGGCGATTCCGGTGCCCGCCATGCGATGGCGCTCCACGACGACCCGACCAAGTTCCTCTCGGTGGTGCAGATCGGCATCACGTCGATCAGCGTGCTGAACGGGATCGTCGGCGAGGCGGCCTTCTCGCCGCCGTTCGCTCGCTGGCTGCTCGAGACCTTTGCGCTCGGCGAACGCGCGGCGCAGATCTCGGGGACCGCGCTCGTGGTCATCGGCATCACCTTCGTCAGCATCATCTTCGGCGAGCTGGTGCCCAAGCGCATCGGCATCATGTACCCGGAGACCGTGGCCCGGCTCGTCGCCCGGCCGATGGAGTTTTTGTCGCTCCTGGTGCGGCCGTTCGTGCGCCTGCTTTCGTGGTGCACCGAAGGCACCTTGCGCCTCATGGGACTGCACCACGGCTCGGACCGCAGCGTGACCGAAGAGGAGATCGCGGCGAGCCTCGAGCAGGGCGTGGACGCCGGCGTGATCGAGGCGCACGAGCACCAGATGGTGAGGAACGTGTTCCGGCTCGACGATCGCCAGGTCGGCTCGATGATGATCCCGCGCGCCGAGATCGTCTGGCTCGAGGCGGGAAGCAGCGCCGAGGAGGTGCTGCGCGTGATCGCCGACGACGAGCACTCGCGCTACCCCGTGTGCCGCGGCGGGCCCGACGACATCCTCGGTGTCATCAGCGCGCAGCAGCTGCTGCAGCAGGCGATCGAGGGCAAGCCCTTCGCCGTCGACGAGAACCTGCAGGCGCCGGTGTTCGTGCCCGAGACGCTTTCCGGCATGGAGCTGCTCGAGCACTTCCGCGCCTCCAGCACGCAGATCGTCTTCGTGGTCGACGAGTACGGCGAAGTGCAGGGCGTGATCACCGTGCGCGACGTGCTCGAGGCGATCACCGGCCAGTTCGGCGCGCCGAGCGACGCCGGCTCCTGGGCGGTGAAGCGCACCGACGGCAGCTGGCTGTTCGACGGCCTCATTCCGGTGCAGGAGCTCAAGGACCGGCTCGGCCTGAAAGATGTGCCCGAAGAAGACCGCGGCCGCTACAACACGCTGGCCGGCATGATCATGCTGCTGCTCGGCCGCCTGCCGGAGACCTCCGATTCGGTCGAGTGGGGAGGCTGGCGCTTCGAGGTCGTCGACCTCGACGGCAAGCGCGTCGACAAGGTGCTCGCCAGCGCCTTGCCGCACGAGCCGGTGGTGGAGGACGGCGTCGAGTGAAAACGGCCGATCGATGAGCGACGCGAGCGGCGATCCCGCGCCGGCCGACGACTTCGCGCGCGGCGTCGCCAACCGCCGGGCGGTGCTCGGCGACGCCTGGGTCGACCAGTCGCTCTCGGCGGCCAACGACTTCAACGCCGACTTCCAGAGCCTCATCACGCGCTACGCCTGGCACGACATCTGGGGCCGGCCCGGGCTCGACCACACGACTCGGCGGCTGCTCGTGCTCGGCATGACGATGGGCATGGCGCGCTGGGAAGAATTCGAGCTGCACTGCCGCGCCGCCGTGCGCGGCGGCGTGCCGGTGGGAAAGATCAGGGAAACGCTGCTTCAGGGCGCCATCTACTGCGGCGTGCCGGCGGCGAACACCGCGTTCAAGATCGCCCTGCAGGTCCTGCGCGCGGAAGGCCTGGAGCCGGCGCCTCGGCCGCTGTCCGAGCCGTCTCGGCCCACGACCCACCACACGTTCAGCGCGCCGCAGCTGCGCGTCTGCGTGCAAGGCCGCGGTCCGGCGGTCGTGCTCAGCCACCCGCTGGGGGTCGACCTGCAGCAATGGAACGACCTTGCCGGGCGGCTCGCCGAGCGCTACTGCGTGCTGCGCTACGACCACCGCGGCCACGGCGGCTCGGCCCGCCCGGCCGGGCCGTACGCCATGGACGATCTCGTCGACGACGCGGCGCGGGTCGTGCGCGAATGGGGCCGCGGCGCGGTCGCCTGGGTCGGCCTGTCGATGGGCGCCATGGTCGGTCAGGGTCTCGCCGTGCGCTATCCGGAGCTGCTGCGCGGCGTCGTGCTCGCCAACACCACGGCGCGCTACGCCGAGGCCGCCCGGTCGGCCTGGGCGGCCCGCATCGCCGCGGTGGAGCAGGGCGGCATGGCGGCGGTTGCCGATGCCGTCGTCGAACGCTACCTGCACGCTGATTACCGCGCCGCGCATCCGGCCGAGACGGCGGTGCTTCGCGAGCGCCTGCTGCGAACCGACCCGGCGGCTTACGTGGCGAGCTGCCACGCCGTCGCCAGCGTCGACTGGCTCGACCGCCTCGGCGGAGTGCGCGTGCCGGTGCTTGTCATCGCCGGCGCCCGCGATGCCGGTGCCACGCCGGCCATGGCGAGCGCGATCGCGGAGCGCATCTCCGGCGCCGAGCTGCAGGTGTTCGACGAGGCGTCGCACCTCAGCGTCGTCGAGGTGCCCGACGCGTTCGCGGCGAGCGTCGAGCGAT
Organism: uncultured Rhizobacter sp.; assembly: GCA_964236395.1. Classification (GTDB taxonomy): domain Bacteria; phylum Pseudomonadota; class Gammaproteobacteria; order Burkholderiales; family Burkholderiaceae_C; genus Schlegelella_A. The sequence continues at coordinate 4,402 of CAXSEJ010000049.1, read as the reverse complement.
TCCTCGCCGCTCTGGGCGATTGAGGAACGCTCGCATCGGCGCGCTGCGTCGAGACGACGGCTGAGCCCTGGCCCGTGTCGCCGTCCTCGCCGCTCTCACCGCCCGAACCGGGACTGGCCATCGTGACTAAGATCGACCCAGACGGAGCCAGACCATGAGCAAAGCATTCGCATCGCAGGCCGATCTGGCCGACAAGAAGATCTCCTTCACGCAGCTCTCGGCCAACGCCTACGCGTACACGGCCGAGGGCGATCCGAACACCGGCATCGTCGTCGGCGACCGCTCGGTGATGGTGCTCGACACCCAGGCCACGCCGGTGATGGCGGCCGACGTGGTGCGCCACATCCGCACCGTCACCGACCTGCCGATCCAGTACGTGGTGATGAGCCACTACCACGCCGTCCGCGTGCTCGGCGCCAGCGCCTACGGCGCGAGCGAGATCATCGCCAGCGTCGACACGCGCGACCTCATCGTCGAGCGCGGCGCGGCCGACATGAAGAGCGAGATCGAGCGCTTCCCGCGCCTGTTCCGCGCCGTCGAGACCATCCCTGGCCTGACCTGGCCGACGATCACTTTCCAGGGCGAGCTGACAGTGTGGCTCGGCGCCATCGAAGTGCGCCTCATGCAGCTCGGCCGCGGCCACAGCAAGGGCGACACGGTGGCCTGGCTGCCGCAGCAGAAGGTGCTGTTCAGTGGCGACTTGGTCGAGTACGGCGCCACGCCATACGCCGGCGACGCCTACTTCGCCGACTGGCCGGCGACGCTCGACAAGGTCGAGGCGCTCGGCGCCACGGCGATCGTGCCCGGCCGCGGCAACGCGCTCACCGACGCGGCGATGTGTCGCGAAGCCATCGCCGGCACGCGCGCCTTCGTGAGCGACGTGTTCGCGAGCGTCAAGGCCGGCGTGGCGCAGGGCCACGACCTGAAGCGCGTGTTCACCGACACCGACGCCGCGCTGCGGCCGAAGTACGGCCACTGGGTCATCTACGAGCACTGCATGCCCTTCGACGTCTCGCGCGCCTTCGACGAGGCCACCGGTCACCCCGATCCGCGCGTCTGGACGGCGGAGCGCGACCAGCAGATGTGGGCCACGCTGGCGTGAACCTCATGCCCCCACGCTCACTTCGTTCACTGCCCACCGAGAGGCCGGCAGCGCCCTTGGCGCGGCCCGGCGGGCGCTGCTGCGCATGACCTCGACCTACCTCTCCGGCTTCGGCAACCAGCACGCCACCGAGGCGCTGCCCGGTGCCCTGCCGGTCGGCCGCAACAGCCCGCAGCGGCCGGAGCACGGTCTCGTCGCCGAGCTGCTCAGCGGCACCGCGTTCACGGCGCCGCGTGCCGCAAACCTGCGAACGTGGATGTACCGGCGCCGGCCCTCGGTGCAGACCGGCGCGTTCAAGCCGCTGGCCCACGAGTTCCTCAAGACCGGTTCGCGCGACGGCGTGGCGGTGCCGCCCGACCCGATGCGCTGGCTGCCTGTCTCGCTGCCCGGCGAGGGCGAATCGCTCGACTTCATCGACGGCCTGCGCACCTGGGTCGTGAACGGCGACGAGCAGGCGCAGACCGGCATGGCTGCGCACATGGTCGTCGCCAACCGCTCCATGGACCGCCGCGCCTTCGTCGACGTCGACGGCGAGATGCTCGTCGTGCCGCAGCAGGGCCGGCTGGCCATCACCACCGAGCTCGGCCGGCTCGACGTCGCGCCGGGCGAGTTCGCGCTGCTGCCGCGCGGCATGGCCTGGAAGGTCGCCTTGCCCGACGGCGCCGCCCGCGCCTACGTGTGCGAGAACTACGGCGCGCCGTTCCGCCTGCCCGAGCTGGGGCCCATCGGCTCGAACGGCCTGGCCAACCCGCGCGACTTCCTCGCGCCAGTGGCGGCGTTCGAGGACGACGACGTCGGCGCCGAGCCCTACGAGCTGGTCAAGAAATTCGGCGGAGCGCTCTGGCGCGCCGAGCTGCAGGCGACGCCGTTCGACGTGGTCGCCTGGCACGGCAACCTGGCGCCCTGCAAGTACGACACGGCCCGTTTCATGGTCATCGGCTCGCTCAACCACGACCATGCCGATCCGTCGATCTTCACCGTGCTCACCTCCGCCAGCGACACGCCCGGCACCGCCAACTGCGACTTCGTGATCTTCCCGCCGCGCTGGCTCGTCGCCGAAGACACCTTCCGCCCGCCCTGGTACCACCGCAACGTGATGAGCGAATTCATGGGCCTCGTGCACGGCCGTTACGACGCCAAGGCCGAGGGCTTCCTGCCCGGCGGCGCGAGCCTGCACAACTCGATGGTGCCGCACGGCCCCGACACCGACGCCTTCGCGAAGGCGACCGCCGCGCAGCTCGCCCCGACCAGGCTCGACGACACGCTCGCCTTCATGTTCGAGAGCCGCTGGGCGTTCCGGCCGACCGCGCTGGCGATGTCGAGCGGCACGCTCGACCGCGACTACGCGCGCTGCTGGGACGGCCTGGGCGAACCACGATGACCGAGATCGGACACGACACCGCACCCGACGCCACCGCGCGCTTCGGCAGCGGCCGGGCCGTTCACCGCATCGAAGACCGCGCCTTGCTCATGGGCCAGGGCCGCTTCGTCGACAACCTCGCCGACCCAGGCGCAGCGACCATCGCCTTCCAGCGCTCGCCGTACGCGCACGCCCGCATCGTCGCCATCGACGCCGAGGCCGCGCGCGCCATGCCGGGCGTGCTCGCCGTCTACACCGGCGCCGAGCTCGCCGCGGCCGGCGTCAAGCCGATGCCGACCTCGCCCGGCTTCAAGCGCGCCGACGGCCGCACCACGGTCAGCGCGCCGCGCCGCGCCCTCGCGCACGAGGTGGTTCGCTTCGTCGGCGAGCCGGTCGTCGCTGTCGTCGCGACCTCCCGCGAGGCGGCACGCGACGCCGCCGAGGCGGTGATGGTCGAGTACGACGAGCTGCCCGCGGTGGTCGACGCCCGCGTGGCGGCCGCGGCCGGCGCGGCGGTGGTCACGCCGGAGGCGCCCGACAACATCGCCGCCGAGATGCGCCACGGCAACGCCGCCGTGGCGAGCGCCGCCTTCGCCGGGGCGGCGGTCCGCATCGAGCTCGACCTCGTCAACCAGCGCCTGGCGCCGGCGCCGATGGAGCCGCGCAGCGTCGTCGCCTCGTACGACGCAGCCACGGAGCGCCTCGTCGTGCGCATCAGCAACCAGATGCCGACCGGTGTCGCCGCCGGCCTGTCGGGCGCGCTCCCCGGCATCGCCCAGGACCACGTGCAGGTGCTCGTCGGCGACGTCGGCGGCGGCTTCGGCATGAAGACCGGCGTCTATCCGGAAGACATCGTCGTCGCCCACGCGGCGCGCGCGCTCGGCCGACCGGTCCACTGGCAGGCCGACCGCAGCGAGGACTTCCTCGCCGCCTCGCACGGGCGCGACGTTGCCAGCCGCGCCGAGCTCGCGCTCGACGGCGACGGCAAGGTCCTCGCCCTGCGCGTGCGCTCGCTGGCCAACGTCGGCGCGTACGCCACGCCCACCGGCGTGGCGATCCAGCTGCTCATCGGACCGTGGGTCTCGACCAGCGTCTACGACATCGGCGTCATCGACCTCCACCTGCTCGCGGTCATGACCCACACCACGCCCACCGGGGCCTACCGGGGCGCGGGTCGGCCGGAGGCGATCTACCTCATCGAGCGGCTGTTCGACGCGGCGGCGCGCGAGATGAAGCTCGACCCCGCCGAGCTGCGCCGCCGCAACCTCGTCCGCCCGGAGCAGATGCCCTACACGAACGCGATGGGGCAGACCTACGACAGCGGCCGGTTCGAGCAGATCCTCGACCAGGGCCTGGCGCTGGCCGACTGGCACGGCTTCGCGGCCCGTCGCCAAGCCAGCGAACGGCGCGGCCTGCTGCGCGGCCGCGGCATCGCCTCCTTCCTCGAGTGGACCGGCGGCAACGCCTTCGAGGAGTCGGTGAGCGTCGACATCACGGCCGACGGCGTGATCGAGATCTTCTCGGCGACGCAGGCCATGGGCCAGGGCATCGCGACCAGCTATGCGCAGCTCGCCGTCGACATCTTCGCGGTGCCGATCGAGAAGATCCGCATCGTCCAGGGCGACACGATGCGCGGCAACGGCTTCGGCAGCGCCGGCTCGCGCTCGCTCTTCGCCGGCGGCTCGGCCGTGCGGGTGGCCGCCGAGCGCACGGTCGAGCACGCGCGGGGTCTCGCCGGCGACGCGCTCGAGGCGGCGCCTTCCGACATCGAGTACCGCGCCGGCCGCTTCGGCGTCGTCGGCACCGACCTCGGCATCGACCTGTTCGCGCTCGCCGGCAGGCAACCCGAAGGGCGCATCCACCTCGACGCGACCAGCGCCGTCGGCGGCCCGACCTGGCCGAACGCCTGCCACGTGTGCGAGGTCGAGGTCGACCCGGCC
>CAXSEJ010000048.1:0-12909 GCA_964236395.1 uncultured Rhizobacter sp. | reverse complement strand
CCGCTCATCAGCGCGTCGCTGGTGTTGGTCGGGAAGTCGACCGCCTCGCCGGTCGGCGCCTTGAGGCCGGCGGTGCCCATCTCGAGCGCGCGCAGCATCAGGCCGAAGCCGGGCAGGATGAGGCCGCCGAGGAAGCGGCCACTCGCGTCGAGCGCATCGACGGTAACCGCCGTGCCGACCATCACCACGAGTGCCGATCGTGCCGCACCGCACTCGAGGACGCGCTGGCGGGCGCCGATGAGCGCCACCCATCGGTCGACGCCGAGCCGGTTCGGATGGTCGTAGCCGTTGGTGACCCCGCACGCCGCCGCGCCGCTCACGACCCAGCGCGGCTCCAGGTCGCTCCACAACTCGAGCTGCGCCTCGGCCCGGCGCCGGATCCCTTCGCCGGCGACGAGGCTGCCGAGCATGCTGACGGGCGCCCGCAGGTCGCGCCACGCACCTTCGGCCAGGTCGTCGATCGCCTCGAGAAACACCGCGCCTTGCGCCAGCAACGGCGCGCCCGGCTGCGGCGCGCCGTAGAGCGCCCACTTGAGCCGCGTGTTGCCGACGTCGACGGCGAGGAACGTCATCGATCGGCCCACGGCGCGCAGGCCTGCTTCAGGTGGTCAAGCCAACGGCCGGCTGCACGTCGCAGCCGTTGATGCGCCATGACCTGTCGGCCTGGCGCCCGAGCCGGTAGACGGCCAGCCACAGCGCGCCCTTGGCGTCGGTGAGGTGCACGCCCTGCACCAGCTCGCGCTCGTTCCACTCGGGGTGAAGAAAGCCGACGGCCGCCGGACGGTAGACGACCGGATAGCCGCTTCGCACCATGGCCATGAAGCGGTCGGCCGTGCCGAACATCTGGCGGATCGACGGGCCGGCGTACGAGAAGGCGCGCTCGGCGTCGTCGGCCGCGAAGGCCGCGAGCTGCGCTTCGACCACCGCCCGTGCCGACCGGGTGTCGGCCGCCGACACGGGCTCGGCGCGGACCGCGGTCGAGGCGAACACCGGGAACACCGCGAGCGCGAAGAGCAGGGGAAGCAGGCAGCGGGCCACGGTGCGTGTCATGAGGCTCTCCTCGGGCGGGATCGCCATCATGCAGGTTTTTGCGCAAGGGCCGCCGCTACACTGAGGAATCGACTGTCACGTCGGCCGGCGCCGCGCCGGAAAACGATTCCCCGGAGACGACCCTTGGCGACGAAGAAGAGCGCGACCCTCGCCGATTTCCAGTTCGCGGGCGCCGTGGCCGGCAAGCGCCCTTCCGCCTTCGACCTCGCCCGCTTCGACCCCGCGGCCAAGCCCTTCTCTCGCGGCGACAAGGCCGCCGACAAGGCCGCTGTCGCGGTGCTCGCCGGCGAGATCGACGGCCTCCAGGACATGCTCTTCGCCGACCGCCGCTTCAAGCTGCTCGTGGTGCTGCAGGGCACCGACACGAGCGGCAAGGACGGCACCATCCGCGGCGTCTTCAGCCAGACCAGCGCGCTGGGCGTGCATGCCGCCGCCTGGAAGGCGCCCACCGAGGAGGAGCGCGCGCACGACTACCTCTGGCGCATCCACGCCAGGGTGCCGGCGGCGGGCGAGATCACGGTCTTCAACCGCAGCCACTACGAAGACGTGCTGGTGCCGGCCGTCAAGGGCTGGATCACGCCCGAGCAGACGCAGCAGCGCTACGCCCACATCAACGACTTCGAGCGCCTGCTGAGCGAGACCGGCACCGTGGTGCTCAAGTTCATGCTCCACATCTCGAATGAAGAGCAGCGCGCGCGACTGCAGGAGCGCCTCGACGACCCCGCCAAGCACTGGAAGTTCGCCGCCGGCGACCTGGAGGAGCGAAAGCTGTGGGACGCTTACCAGGCGGCCTACGGCGCGGCCGTCGCGGCTACCGGCACGCCGTGGGCGCCGTGGACCATCGTGCCGGCCGATTCGAAGACGCACCGCAATCTGATGATCGCCCTCGCCGTCAAGCAGGCGCTCGAGCGGCTGAAGCTGCGCTACCCGCCGGGCGATCCGGCGCTCGGGCGCATCAAGGTCGTGTGAGGGGCCCGTCATGACGCAACTGTCCGCCGAGTACCAGGCGCTCGCCGCCTACCGGCCGCGCCACAAGGTGCGCTTCGTCACCGCCGCCAGCCTGTTCGACGGCCACGACGCGGCCATCAACATCATGCGGCGCATCCTGCAGGGCATGGGCGCCGAAGTGATCCACCTCGGCCACAACCGCTCGGTCGAGGAGGTCGTGACGGCGGCGCTGCAGGAAGACGTGCAGGGCATCGCCATCAGCTCGTACCAGGGCGGCCACGTCGAGTACTTCAAGTACATGGTCGACCTGCTGAAGGAGCGCGGCGGCGCGCACGTGCGCGTGTTCGGCGGTGGCGGCGGCGTGATCGTGGCGAGCGAGATCGCCGAGCTGCAGGCCTACGGCGTGGAACGCATCTACAGCCCCGAAGACGGCCAGCGCATGGGCCTGGCCGGAATGATCGGCGAGATGATGATGCGCTGCGATCTCGACGTCGCGGCCGGCACCGTGCCGAGCCTCGACGGCCTGCGTGCTGCGGCCCAAGCCGACCGTTGGCGAGCGCTGGCGCGGCTCGTCAGCGTGCTCGAGAACGGCGGCGCCACGGAGGCGTTCGTTGCCGAACTGCATGCCGGGGCCAGGGTCGCGACGACGCCGACGATCGGCATCACCGGCACCGGCGGCGCCGGCAAGTCGAGCCTCACCGACGAGCTCATACGCCGCATCCGCCTGGACCAGGGCGACCGGCTCGACATCGCCGTGATCTCGATCGACCCGAGCCGGCGCAAGAGCGGCGGCGCCTTGCTCGGCGACCGCATCCGCATGAACGCCATCGCACCGTGGCAGCACGGGCCGCGCGTCTTCATGCGCTCGCTCGCCACCCGCGACTTCGGCAGCGAGCTGAGCCGGGCCCTGCCCGACGTCCTGGCCGCCGTGAAGTGCGCCGGCTTCGACCTGGCCGTGGTCGAGACCTCGGGCATCGGCCAGGGCGACGCGGCGATCGTGCCGCTGGTCGACGTGCCGGTCTACGTGATGACGCCCGAGTTCGGCGCCGCGAGCCAGCTCGAGAAGATCGACATGCTCGACTTCGCCGAGTTCGTGGCCATCAACAAGTTCGACCGCAAGGGCGCCGCCGACGCCCTGCGCGACGTCGCCAAGCAGGTCCAGCGCAACCGCGAGGCCTTCGCCCAGCCGCCCGACCGGATGCCCGTCTTCGGCACCATGGCCAGCCGCTTCAACGACGACGGCGTCACTGCGCTGTACCAGGCGATGAAGCCGCGCCTGGCCGCGCTCGGCCTGCGCCTCGACGCCAATGCGTTGCCCACCGCGACGACCCGTCACAGCACCCGCCAGGTCGAGATCGTGCCGGGTGCGCGCGTGCGCTACCTTGCCGACATCGCCGAGGCGGTGCGCCGCTACAAGGCGGGGGCCATTGCCCAGTCTCGCCTGGCGCGCGAGATCCAGCAGCTGCGTGCGAGTGCTCGCATGCTGGCCGAAGCCAACCCGGACAAGACCAATGCCGTCGGCGCCGTCAACGGCCTGGCCGACGAGCGCGAAGGCCGGCTCGATGCCGTCGCGGGCACCTTGCTCGGCGGCTGGCCGGCCCTGCAGGCGGCCTACGCCGGCACCGAGTACGTGGTCACGGTGCGCGAGCGTGAAATCCGCACCTCGCTCGTCCACACCACCCTCTCGGGCAACACGATCAGGAAGGTCGCCTTGCCGACCTACGAGGACCACGGCGAGATCCTGAAGTGGCTGCTGCTCGACAACGTGCCCGGCGCCTTCCCCTACACCGCCGGCACCTTCCAGTTCAAGCGCGAAGGCGAGGACCCGACGCGCATGTTCGCCGGCGAGGGCGACGCCTTCAAGACCAACACCCGCTTCAAGCTGCTCTCCGAGGGCATGCCGGCCAAGCGCCTCTCGACTGCGTTCGACTCGGTCACCCTCTACGGCAACGACCCGGCGCCCCGGCCCGACATCTACGGCAAGGTGGGCAACTCGGGCGTGAGCATCGCCACGCTCGACGACATGAAGGTGCTCTATTCCGGGTTCGACCTGACCAGCCCGAGCACCTCGGTGAGCATGACGATCAACGGCCCGGCGCCGACGATCCTGGCGATGTTCATGAACACCGCCATCGACCAGAAGCTCGATGCCTTTCGCGCCGAGCACGGCCGCGAGCCCGCGGCGCAGGAGCAGGCCGCCATCGCGGCGCGGGTGAAGCAGGACGTGCGCGGAACGGTGCAGGCCGACATCCTGAAGGAAGACCAGGGCCAGAACACCTGCATCTTCTCGACCGAGTTCTCGCTCAAGGTGATGGGCGACATCGCCGAGTACTTCGTTGCCCACAAGGTGCGCAACTTCTACTCCGTGAGCATCTCGGGCTATCACATCGCCGAGGCCGGCGCGAACCCGATCAGCCAGCTCGCCTTCACGCTCTCGAACGGCTTCACCTTCGTCGAGGCCTACCTCGCGCGTGGCATGGCGATCGACGACTTCGCGCCCAACCTGTCGTTCTTCTTCAGCAACGGCATGGACCCGGAGTACACCGTGATGGGCCGCGTGGCGCGCCGCATCTGGGCGGTCGCCATGCGCGACCGTTACGGCGCCAACGAGCGTTCGCAAAAGCTGAAATACCACGTGCAGACGAGCGGCCGCTCACTGCACGCGCAGGAGGTGCAGTTCAACGACATCCGCACCACGCTGCAGGCGCTGATCGCGATCTACGACAACTGCAACTCGCTGCACACCAACGCCTTCGACGAGGCGATCACCACGCCCACCGAAGACTCGGTGCGCCGGGCGATGGCGATCCAGCTCATCATCAACCGCGAGTGGGGCCTGGCGAAGAACGAGAACCCGAACCAGGGCTCGTTCATCATCGACGAGCTGACCGAGCTGGTCGAGGAAGCCGTGCTCGCCGAGTTCGAGAAGATCGCCGAGCGCGGCGGCGTGCTGGGGGCGATGGAAACCGGCTACCAGCGCGGCAAGATCCAGGAAGAGTCGATGCACTACGAGATGCTCAAGCACACGGGCGAGTACCCGATCGTGGGCGTCAACACCTTCCGCAACCCGCGTGGCGAGGCGGCGGCCGCACCGGTCGAGCTGCAGCGTTCCACCGAGGCCGAGAAGCAGGGCCAGCTCGCCCGCCTCGCCGACTTCCAGTTGCGCCATGCGGCCGAGGCGCCGCCGATGCTGCGCCGCCTCCGGGAGACGGTGATCGCCAACGGCAACGTCTTCGAGGTGCTGATGGCGGCGGTGCGCTGCTGCTCGCTCGGCCAGATCACCGACGCGCTGTTCGAGGTCGGCGGCCAGTACCGGCGGAACATGTAGCGGTGAGCCGCCACTGATCGACCGAAGCGCTGCGCGACTGCTGCTTCGCTGCCCACGCGGTGACCGAGCTGCCCAGTCCGGGCGTCGGCCTGCTGGCCCGACCCGAGCGCTACGCGGCGAGTCGCCAGCGGCCCGTGACCTCGCTCGCGCGCCCGTCGTCGGCGAGCTTGAGCACGTGAGCCGTGAGCGAGCGCAGCGCCATGGGGTGCATGCGCTCGGGCACGTCGGCATAGACCACCGGCAGCAGTTCAGCCAGGGTCGCCGGACCGAGCTGCTGCATCGCCGCGACGACCTTCGCTTCGCGCTCGAGGCGGTGCGCGACGATGTGCTCCATGGCCGCGCGCGGCTCGGCCATGAGGAAGCCGTGGCCGGGCGCCAGCCAGTCGAGATCGAGCGGCAGCAGGGCACGGAGCGACGCGACGTAGTCGGCCATGTTGCCGTCAGGCGGGTTGATGACCACCGTGGAGGCCTGCATCACATGGTCGCCGGTGAAGAGCGTTCTTTCTTCTTCGAGCAGGTAGCACAGGTGGTTGGCCGCATGCCCTGGCGTGTGCAGCACGCGCAGGTGCGAGTCGCCGGCCAGGGCGATGCGTTCGCTGCCGTGCAGCGTGACGTCGGCGACGAAGCTGGCGTCCTGCCACTCGCGGTGCAGCGGCGCCAGGCCCAGCACCGGCGCGCCGGTGCGCGCCTTGAGCGCGACGGTGGCCGGCGAGTGGTCGTGGTGCGTGTGGGTGACGAAGATGCGCGTGATCGGCCCGGGGGCGGCGGCGACGATGGCCTCCACGTGGGCCGCGTCGGCCGGGCCCGGGTCGATCACCGCCCAGCCGGGTTCGGCGCCGCTGCCGCTGCCGACGAGGTAGGTGTTGGTGCCCGGGCCGGTCATGGCGCTGCCGTTGCCGGCGGTGACGCGGATCACGCGTGGCGAAAGCCGAACGGCGCGTCCGGGCACGATGTCGTACGAGGCGTGGCCATGACCCGCCGGGTCGATGCGGCCGATCTCCGCCCAGGCCGGCTCGTCCGGCAATACCGGCCGGTGACCGCCGCCGCCGCTCGCCACTCGCGGCATCACGAGAGCGACGGTGCGCGGCAACGCGGCCCAGGCCATCGCCGCTTCGACGTCGTCGAAGCGGCCGAGCAGCTCGAGCGTCTTTTGCGTCGGCGTGAGCAGCTTGAGTGTCGTGCTCCGCGCCAGCGCCTCGGCCGGCCGCAACCAGAGCTGTTCGACCATTTCGGTGCCGTCGTGGGCGGCCGTCTGGCCGGCGGGTGCGACGGCGAGGAAGAAGCGGGTGTCGAAGCGCTTGGGCCGGCCGAGCGGCGTGAGCCAGTGACTGAGGTAGACGAGCCGGTCCAGGGCCAGACGCAGGCCTTCGCTCGCGCAGAAATCGGCCATCGTCCGTTCGCCGCGGTGCAATGCGCCCCGCCACGGCGCCAGGCGGGCGGCGTCGGCGCCGTCGAGATCGACTGCCCGACCGTCGGCACCATCAGCGAAGAGCAGCCCCGACTCCTCGAAGCACTCGCGTATTGCCGCAACGTAGAAGTCGAGGCCACCGTACGGCACGCCCAGGCGCCGGCTCGCCTCGGCGTCGTCGTGGCCGTGGCACGCGGCGTGCGCCTCGGCGTCGCCCGGCTCGACGATCCCGCCGGGGAACACCCAGGCGCCGCTGTTGTGGTCGCCCCGCTCGGCACGTCTGGACAGCAGCACCTCGATGGCGCCGGCTGCGTTCGATCGCACGACCACCAGCGTGGCTGCCGATCGCGGCGGCCGGTCGGCGCCCGAGGGCGGCGAGGGAGCGGGAAAGGCGGAAGCGTCGAGGGGGATGGCAGGCATGGTCGGAGCGGGTGCGGCGAGGTTCGGTGAGGTGCGCAGAGGTCCGGAGAGGCGACTGGCGTCGGAGCGGTCCCACAGCGCCCCCGTCGCGCACCCGACATCGAGTCAGCCCGTCAACCTATCGGTGCTGCCTTTCGCAGCGGCCACTATAGCGACGCACATCTCATCCAGCGCTGCGGCGCGCCTCGGAGTCGGACCATCATGCTTCACTATGCAGTCGTGTTCTTCGTGATCGCCCTGATCGCGGCGTTGTTCGGCTTCGGCGGCATTGCCGCTGGCGCCGCCGGAATCGCCAAGATCTTGTTCGTGGTCTTCATCATCCTCGCCATCGCGACCTTTCTGTTCGGTCGCGGTCGCGGCGGCGGCGGCGGCGCCTGACCCGGCCCACTGCTAGCGCGCTTTCGAGCGTTGCGCCCCGATCGTCGCGACTGCGGCGGCCGGGGCGCGTTCCTTTGCGCCGCTGATGAAGAACATGAACACGTCGCGCGGTGCAACTTGGGCGACCGTGGCGGTGTCGATCTTCGGCAGTCCAGGTGCTTCGCGGCCCGAGGCCCACGCGCTTGCGGCATCGGCCCAGCGGACGATGTCGGCCGGCGCGTAGCCGGTCTCGACGTCGGCCCGGGTCCTCATCAACCTCGCGTACACGAAACCAGCGGTCAGGTCGGCGAACGAAGGGTAGTCGTCGGAGTCGGCAAAGACGGTCGCGACACCTCGCTCACGCGCCAGCGCCAGGTACTCGGGACAGGCGAAGCTCGGGTGGCGAACCTCCATCACATGACGCAGCGCGAGGGAGCCGAGGGTGCGCGGCAGCAGGCGCAGGAACGCGGCGAAGTCGTTCGCGTCGAACTGCTTGGTCGTGGCGAATTGCCAGACCACGGGGCCGAGCTTGGCGCCGAGTTCGAGCATGCCACTGGCAAAGAACTTGTCGATCGCTTCGCCGGCCTCGCCCAGCACCCGGCGGTTGGTGCAGTAGCGGCTCGCCTTCAGCGAGAAGACGAAATCGTCGGGCGTGGTGTCGCGCCACCTGGCGAAGCTCGCCGGCGATTGCAGGCGGTAGTAGGTCGCATTGATCTCGATGGCGCCGAGCTGGCGGCTCGCGTATTCGAGCTCTCGCGAATGCGGCAGATCGGCAGGATAAAAGTTCTTGCGCCACGGCTCGTACGTCCAACCGCCGACGCCGATCCGGACTCGTCCTGCAGTCGCCGAGGTGGTCATGCAAGCAGGATAGGCGGTGGCCGCACGCTTCGTCAAACCGTCGCGACGGCGACGAACTCGTGGTCGAGCACGGTGATGCCCCCGTCGGCCTGGAACCCGCTCGCTCTGCACCGCAGGCGCGCCACCGGGCGGACGCGGCCCTGCTCACCACGGGTCGATGAAGCGCCCGCTTGCTGAGGGCGCCGGCGCTGCGGCGAGCCGAACTCGACTGCTCTTCGAGGAGCGACACCACGGGAAGGGCATGCGCGTCGCACAGCTTCAGGAAGCGCGCCGCCTTGTCGGCCGCGTCGGCGTCGATGGCACCGCCGAGGTGGGCCGGGTCGGGCCGCTCGGCCATCGGGGTGGCGCCTACCGTGGGCGATGCCACGGCGTCCAAGCCGCCTGCGATCGCCTCGGGCGCGCCCGCCGCTCAGGACGATAAGCACATCGCCTTCGCCACCGCCCCCCACCCTGGCGCGAATGCGCGCGACAACGCCGTCTCGGATCGCACGCTCAGCGGGCGGCACCACGGTAGCGGTCGAGGGTGAGGCCGGCGAGATCGATGCCGGGGCTGCGGCCCGAGATCACGTCGGTCAGCACCTTGGCGGTGCCGGCGGCCATGGTCCAGCCGAGCGTGCCGTGGCCGGTCGCGAGGTACAGCCTGCCGATCGCCGTGGCGCCGATGACAGGCGTGCCGTCCGGCGTCATCGGTCGCAGGCCGCACCAGAAGTCGGCCCGCGACAGGTCACCGCCACCAGGAAACAGGTCGCCGACGACGTGGCAGAGCGTGCGCCGGCGAGCGTCGTGCAGCTTCAGCGAGTAGCCGGCCAGTTCGGCCGTGCCGCCGGCGCGAATGCGGCCGCCGAGGCGCGTGACCGCGACCTTGTGCGTCTCGTCCATCACTGTCGATTCCGGCGCAGCGCCCGCGTCGACGATCGGCACGGTGATCGAATAGCCTTTGACCGGCACCACCGGCACGCGCACGCCGATGGGCCGCAGCAGCAGCGGCGAGTGGCTGCCGAACGCCACGACATAGGCATCGGCGCTCAAGGTGCCCTCCGCGGTGGTCACGCCGAACAGCTCGTCGCCGCTGCGCAAGAGGGAGCGCACGGTGGTGCCGAAGCGGAACTCGACGCCGCGCTCCTGCGCCAGCACGGCCAGCGCCTGGGTGAACTTGAAACAGTCGCCGGTCTCGTCGCCGGGCAGGCGCAAGCCGCCGACGAACTTGTCGCGCACCGCGGCAAGCGCCGGCTCGTTTCGGATGCAGCCGTCGCGGTCGAGCAGCTCGAAGCCGACGCCGTTGCCCTGCAGCACCGCGATGTCGCTGGCGCTGCCGTCGAGCTGCTTCTGGGTGCGAAACAGCTGCAGCGTTCCCTGCATGCGCTCGTCGTAGGCGATGCCGGTGGCCGCCCGCAACGCCTTGAGGCAGTCGCGGCTGTATTCCGCCAGGCGCACCATGCGCGCCTTGTTGACCTCGTAACGCGCCGCCGTGCAGTTGCGCAGCGTCGCAGCCATCCAGCACAGCAGCGCCAGGTCGAGCACCGGCCGGATGACGAGCGGCCGGTGCTGCATCGCCAGCCACTTGATCGCCTTCAGCGGCACGCCCGGCCCGGCCCACGGCGCCGAGTAGCCGGGCGACACCTCCCCGGCGTTGGCGAAACTCGTCTCGAGCGCCGGGGCGGCCTGTCGCTCGACGACCACGACCTCGTGGCCGGCCCCGGCCAGCTCGTACGCCGTGGCGACACCGATGACCCCGGCGCCCAGCACCAGCACCTTCATTGCGGACGAGCTGTCATGAACGCTGCGGCATCATTCGGTGGCGGCGATTTTGCACGCGACCCGAGAACGACTCGACCATGGCGATCGGCCCGCACTTCATCGCCCCCACCCGCTTCGACGACGCCGCTGGCGCCCTCGGCCGCGTGCGCGAGATCTACGAGAGCAGCGTCGGCCACCTGCGCGCTGCCCTGCAGTCGTTCGTGGACGGCGCGGCACCGTCGGGCCACGTGCGCGCCTGCTATCCCTTCGTGCGCGTCCACACCGACACGGTGGCGCGCGCCGACTCGCGCCTCAGCTACGGCTTCGTGTCCGGCCCGGGCACCTACGAGACCACGCTGACCCGCCCCGACCTTTTCGGCAGCTACTACCTCGACCAGTTCCGGCTCCTGCTCGAGAACCACAAGGTGTCGCTCGAAGTCGGCACCAGCGTGCAGCCTATTCCCGTGCACTTCTCCTTCGCTCAGCACGACCACATCGAAGGCAGCCTCGACGCCGAGCGCCGCCTGCTGCTGCGCGACGTCTTCGACCTGCCCGACCTCGGCGCCATGGACGACGGCATTGCCAACGGCACCTTCGTCGCTGCGCCGGGCGAGGCGATGCCGCTGGCGCTGTTCACCGCGCCGCGCGTCGACTACTCGCTGCACCGCCTGCGCCACTACACCGGCACCGACCCGGAGCACTTCCAGAACTTCGTGCTGTTCACGAACTACCAGTTCTACATCGACGAATTCGTGCGCCTCGGCCACGAGACGATGGCCGGCACCGACGGCCAGCGGCGCTACGACGCCTTCGTCGAACCCGGCAACGTCATCGAGCGGCCGCGTGGCGTGGCCGCCCGCCCCGGCGACGACCTCGGCGCTGCGCCGCCGCGCCTGCCGCAGATGCCGGCCTACCACCTCGTGCGCGAGGACGGCAGCGGCATCACGATGGTCAACATCGGCGTCGGCCCGGCCAACGCCAAGACCATCACCGACCACATCGCCGTCCTTCGGCCGCACGCCTGGGTGATGCTCGGCCACTGCGCCGGGCTGCGCAACACGCAGCAGCTCGGCGACTACGTCCTGGCCCATGGCTACGTGCGGGAGGACCACGTGCTCGACGAGGATCTGCCGCTCTGGGTGCCGATCCCGGCGCTCGCCGAAGTGCAGGTGGCGCTGGAGGAGGCGGTGGCGGAGGTGACGCAGCTGAAGGGCTACGAGCTCAAACGCATCATGCGCACCGGTACGGTGGCCAGCACGGACAACCGCAACTGGGAGCTGCTGCCGTCGCGCCATGCGCTCAGCACGCCGGAGCGCCGTTTCAGCCAGAGCCGCGCCATCGCGCTCGACATGGAGAGCGCGACCATCGCCGCCAATGGCTTTCGCTTCCGAGTGCCCTACGGCACGCTGCTTTGCGTGAGCGACAAGCCGCTGCATGGAGAGATCAAGCTGCCCGGCATGGCGAACCACTTCTACCGTGAGCGCGTCGATCAGCACCTGCGCATCGGCATGCGGGCCATCGAGTTGCTGCGCGACTCGGGCGTCGACCAGTTGCACAGTCGCAAGCTCCGCAGCTTCGCAGAAGTGGCCTTTCAGTAGGAATCACGCCGCTGGCATGCCCTTGCCCCGTCGCCAGCGGCACTCGTCCCGAAACGACGGAAAGGCGGCGTCGAGTTCGGCAAGGTCCTCGGCGCTCAACGTCAGCGCTTGCGAGCCGGAGGTTGTCGCTGAGGTGAGCGAGCGTCGACGCCTCGGGAATGGCCACCACGCCGGCCTGCGCCGTCAACCAGGTCAGCGCGAGCTGAGCCGGTGAAGCGTTCAACTGGTTCGTCAGCAGCCGTTGCCGCCGTCGAGGGCGTACGGCTCGCCCATGTCGCCGACTCGAAGCTGCTAGCGCCCAAGTTGCCGCTGCTGCCTTCACCGTCGACCGCTGCGACTTGCGGCGCATGCACTGGTAGACAGTCGCCACTGCCTTCCTCACCTCGGTCAGGTGCGCCTTCGCATCGATGGCTTTGCGGGCTTCTGCACCCCGTACTCGAGTCATCAACAGAAAGCGTCACGACGGACGACCGTTTCTACGGCTACCAACCGATGGCCGAGAAAGTGGTGCTTGGGCCCGTTCGTGCTCACAGGCACGTCTTCGTAGACGATGCACCGCATCGTCTGTAGCTGCATGGCGTGTAGCACCAGCATGTGGTGACGCGGACAGACGCGCCGCACTGAGAAGAGCAAGAAGACTTACTGGTGCTGTTGTGGCCGCTGTTCATTACCTCCATCGTGATCGACGATTTCCTTGCCGACGGCGAGCACGGTGTACGGATCAAGCGCCTCTTGACCGACAACGGCTGGGCCTACCGACCCAAGCTCTTCAACAAGACCTGCCAGGCGCTCGGCATCAAGCACACCTACACGCGCCCCTACACGCCGCAGACCAACGGCAAGGCCGAGCGCTTCATCCAGACCTGCCTGCGCGAGTGGGCCTACGGGCGCATCTGGAACAACAGCGAGGAACGAACCTCCTGGCTGCCGGTGTTCCTCGACTACTACAACAACCGCAGGGCCCACTCGGCCCTCGGCTATAGGCCTCCCGCTTCCAGACTGGACGGGAACAACCTATTGACCATCAACAGCTAGCGGACGCGCAATGAGCAGCGCAAACCAAAAAGCCTCCGTCATGAGACGGAGGCTTTTGAATAATAGCCTGACGATGTCCTACTTTCACACGGGAACCCGCACTATCATCGGCGCAGAGGCGTTTCACGGTCCTGTTCGGGATGGGAAGGAGTGGGACCACCTCGCTATGG
>CAXSEJ010000047.1:0-12910 GCA_964236395.1 uncultured Rhizobacter sp. | reverse complement strand
CGTCCGCAGTGCCGGACGGCGGCTTCGATGCGGCGCACAGCTCAGCGGCGGCTTTCACTCCTCATTGCAAGTCCTTATTTCGTAAGACATTTCAGACCCATCGCCGTGCAGAGTCGTGACGTTATGTAAGTCGTTGATTCCATTGATTTTTGTTTTGCCGAGGAATTGACCCTCCTTAGGCCATCCGCTACAGTGGCGTGAAGTGCACTTTGGTGGGGTTTTGTGGCAAACGTGGTGTTTCAGGGCCCCGCAGCGCTGACGCTGGACGGCAAAGGCCGCATCGCGATGCCGGCCCGTCACCGCGAGCTGCTGGCCGCCATGGGCGTGAACCAGCTCACCATCACCAAGCACCCCGAGGGCTCGCTGCTCATCTTTCCGCGCCCGGCGTGGGAGCACTTCCGCGATCGCGTCGCCGCCCTGCCGATGGATTCGAGCGGCTGGAAGCGGGTGTTCCTCGGCAACGCCATGGACGTCGACATCGACGCCTCCTCGCGCGTGCTCATCGCGCCCGAGCTGCGCGCTTCAGCCGGCCTGGTGCGCGACGTGATGCTGCTCGGCATGGGCAGCCACTTCGAGCTCTGGGACGCCGACCGCCACGCCGCCCACGAGGCCGCGGTGATGCAGTCGGCGATGCCCGATTCGCTCCGGCACTTCAGCTTCTGAATGAGCGCCGACCGCACCGCCGATTCGGCTTCGGGGCACGTGAGCGTCCTCCTCGAGGAAGCGGTCGACGCGCTCGTCGGGCCCGCCGACGGCGTCTACGTCGACGCGACGTTCGGCCGCGGCGGGCACTCGCGCGCGCTCCTGGCCCGGCTGTCGCCGGCCGGCCGCCTCATCGCCATCGACCGCGATCCGAGCGCCGTCGCTGCGGCCAGCGCAGACCCGGCATTCGCTGCCGACGCCCGCTTCGTCATCGAGCACGCCGCCTTTTCCACGCTGGCCGCGAGGCTGGCCGCACACGGCGTCGCCAAGGTCGACGGCGTGCTGCTCGACCTCGGCGTGTCGTCGCCGCAGATCGACGACCCCGCACGCGGCTTTTCCTTTCGTTTCGACGGTCCGCTCGACATGCGGATGGACACCACGCGCGGCGAAAGCGCGGCCGAGTTCCTGGCCCGCGCCGACGAGCGCCACATTGCGGAAGTGATTCGCGACCATGGGGAAGAACGGTTTGCTGTACAGGTTGCAAAGGCGCTTGTTGCTCGGCGCCAAAGCGGGCGCCCTGTTCGAACCACCGCAGAGCTTTCCGAGCTCGTGGCTGGTGCGGTCCGCACCCGCGAGGCAGGCCAGAACCCGGCAACGCGCACGTTTCAGGCACTTCGGATTTTCGTCAACGCCGAGCTTGAGGAGCTCGAACAGGCCCTGAACGCCGCGCTCGCGGTGCTCGTGCCGGGCGGCCGGCTGGTGGTCATCAGCTTCCACTCGCTCGAGGACCGCATCGTCAAGACCTTCATCGCGCGGGAAAGCAGGACGGTCGTCGACCGCCGCGCCCCGTTCGCCGCCGAAGCGCCGCACCGCCTGCGCGCCGTGGCCCGCGTCAAGCCGCAGATCGGCGAGACGCTCGCCAACCCGCGCTCGCGCTCGGCGGTGATGCGCGTCGCCGAGCGCACCGACGTCGCCTTCGACGCGGTCCCGGCACGGTGAACCGCTTCAACGTGCTTCTGCTCGTCGTGCTCCTGGTCAGCAGCCTGTACCTCGTGCGCGTCTCGTACGAATCGCGTCGACTGTTCGCCACGCTCGACAAGGCCCAGGGCGAAGAGCGCGCCCTCGAGCTCGACAGCGAGCGACTGAAGACGGAGCTGCGCACCCAGGCCACGCCGCTGCGCGTCGAGCGCACGGCGCACGAGCGGCTGGCGATG
The DNA here is from genome assembly GCA_964236395.1 of uncultured Rhizobacter sp. Classification (GTDB taxonomy): domain Bacteria; phylum Pseudomonadota; class Gammaproteobacteria; order Burkholderiales; family Burkholderiaceae_C; genus Schlegelella_A. Next base: position 11,054 of record CAXSEJ010000047.1, on the reverse strand, counting down.
CGCTCGGCCTCGCCGGCCGTCACCCAGTACGTCGAGCTGCCGAAATGACGCCGACGATGGGCTTTGCCAGCCGCAAGCCGACGCCGCGCCAGCGCGCCCAGGCCAGCGTGCGCAGCGTGAACTACGCGACCAGCCCGCTGCTCGCCGCGCCGACGCCGCCGTGGCGCTCCAAGCTGCTCGTCGCCCTCGTCGGCTGCGGCTTCGCGGTGCTGCTCGGCCGCGCCGTCTTCGTGCAGATCGTCGCCGCGCCCTTCTTCCTGCGCCAGGGCGAGATCCGCTACGGCCACACCCTCGAGCTGGCGGCCAGCCGCGGCCGCGTCGTCGATCGCAACGGGCTCATCCTCGCGGCGAGCGTGCCGGCCGCCTCGATCTGGGCCATTCCCAAAGACCTCGAAGGCGATGCCAGGGGGCGCGCCCGCCTCGCCGCGCTCCTGGGCATGACCGGCCTCGAGCTCGAGCGCCGCCTCGGCGACAACCCGAACTTCGTGTGGCTGCGCCGGCAGGTCGACGACAACGTCGCGGCGCAGGTGCGCACCCTGGCCATGCGCGGCATCCACGAGGTGCGCGAGTACAAGCGGCGCTACCCGGAAGGCGAGGCCGCCGCGCACGTGGTCGGCTTCACCAACGTGGAAGACCGCGGCCAGGAAGGCATCGAGCTGGCGTTCCAGAAGGACCTCGCCGGCCGCAACGGCACGCGCCGCGTCATCAAGGACCGGCTCGGCCGCGTCGTCGAGGACGTGGGCGACAGCGTCGCGCCCGTCGACGGCAAGGACATCAACCTCGCCGTCGATTCCAAGGTGCAGTTCTTCGCCTTCCAGCGCATCCGCGACGCGGTGGCGGCGAACAAGGCCAAGGCCGGCAGCGTGGTCGTGCTCGACGCCCAGACCGGGGAAGTGCTGGCCCTGGCCAACTTTCCGAGCTACGTGCCGGGCGACCGCAAGAACCTGACCGGCGCGCAGCTGCGCAACCGCGCGCTCACCGACACCTTCGAGCCGGGCTCGACGATGAAGCCCTTCGTCGCCGCCTGGGCGATGGAGACGGGCCGCGTCACGCCGCAGTCGATCATCCAGACGGCCCCCGGCCGCATGACGATGGCCGGGGCCACGATCACCGACTCGCACCCTCACGGCAACCTCAGCGTGAGCGAGGTGATCCAGAAGTCGAGCAACGTCGGTGCGGTCAGGATGGCGATGACCTTCACGCCGCGCGAGATGTGGGAGCTGTACAGCGCCGTCGGCTTCGGCCAGAAGCCGCAGATCGGCTTTCCCGGCGCCGTGACCGGGCGCCTGCGCCCGTACAAGAGCTGGCGGCCGATCGAGCAGGCGACGATGAGCTACGGCTACGGCCTCTCCGCCTCGCTGCTGCAGATCGCCCACGCCTACACCGTGTTCGCCCACGACGGCGAGCTCATCCCGGTGACGATGACCAGGCCGGTCGGCACCACGCCGGGCGCGCCGGTCTCCGGCGTGCGCGTGATCTCGGCCAGGACCGCGGCCAACATCCGCGCGATGCTGCAGATGGCGGCGGCGCCCGGCGGCACCGCGCCCAAGGCGCAGGTCGTCGGCTACACGGTCGGCGGCAAGAGCGGCACGGCCTACAAGCAGGAAGGCGGCGGCTACGCCCAGAAGAAGTACCGCGCCTGGTTCGTCGGCATGGCGCCGATCGCGGCGCCGCGCATCATCGTCGCGGTGATGGTCGACGAGCCGAGCGCCGGCAAGTGGTTCGGCGGCGACGTCGCCGCGCCGGTGTTCAGCGAAGTCGTGCAGCAGACCCTGCGCATGATGGGCGTGCAGCCCGACCTCGACGTCAAGCCGCAGATCGTCTCGCGCGAGCTGCCGGCGGAAGAGGAGAGCTTCTAGTGGCCGCGACCGCGCCTGCGGGCTCGCTTCGCCTGACTTCGCCCGACGCCGCGACGGCGTGGCTGACGCAGCGCCAGGCGCGCGTCCTGTGCAGCGACAGCCGCGGCGTCGGTCCCGGCGACGCCTTCGTTGCCTGGCCGGGCCAGGCCAGCGACGGCCGCCGCTTCGTCGGCGCGGCGCTCGCGGCCGGGGCCTCGGCCTGCCTCGTCGAAGCCGAAGGCGTCGAGCCGTTCGCGTTCGCCGACGAGCGCGTCGCCAGCCTGGCCGGCCTGAAGGCGGCCGCCGGCGCCATCGCCAGCCGCTTCCTCGCCGTGCCGAGCGCCCGCCTCGACGTCGTCGCCGTCACCGGCACCAACGGCAAGACCTCGACGACGTGGTGGATCGCGCAGGCGCTCGCCGCGCTCGGGCGGCGCTGCGGCGTGATCGGCACGCTCGGCGTCGGCGAGCCGATGCGCGGCGACCTCGTGCCGACCGGACTGACCACGCCCGACCCGGTCACGCTGCAGAACACCTTGCGCCGTTTCGTCGACGGCGGCCTGGCCGCCTGCGCCATCGAGGCCTCGTCGATCGGCATCGCCGAGCACCGCCTCGCCGGCACGCGGGTCGCGGTGGCGGTGTTCACCAACTTCACCCAGGACCACCTCGACTACCACGGCGACATGGCCGCCTACTGGCAGGCCAAGGCGCAGCTCTTCGCCTGGAGCGGTCTGCGCGCGGCCGTCGTCAACGTCGACGATGCGCGCGGCGCCGAGCTGGTCGCCAGCCTGGCGGGCGGCACGGTCGACACCTGGACCGTCTCGCTGAAGGGCGACGCCCGCCTGCGCGCCTCGGCCCTTCGCCACGACGCGCAAGGGCTGGCGTTCGCCGTGCACGAGGGCGACGAGCGAGCATCGATCGCCACGCCGCTGATCGGCGACTACAACGCCGCCAACCTGCTCGGCGTGGTCGGCGCCATGCGCGCCCTCGGCGTGAGCCTGGCCGACGCGGCCCGGGCCTGCGGCGCACTGACCTCGGTGCCCGGCCGCATGCAGCGCGTCGCCGTCGAGGCCGGCCAGCCGGAGGTCGTGGTCGACTACGCCCACACGCCCGACGCCCTCGACAAGGCGCTGGCCGCCCTGGTGCCGATCGCACGCCAGCGCGGCGGCACCCTCTGGTGCGTGTTCGGCTGCGGCGGCAATCGCGATGCGGGCAAGCGGCCGCTGATGGGCGCCATCGCGCACCGGCTCGCCGGCCGCGTGGTCGTCACCAGCGACAACCCGCGCCACGAATCGGCCGATCTCGTCATTGCCCAGATCCTCGCCGGCGCGGTCGGTGGGCGCGGCGTCGACGTCATCCCGAACCGCGCCGACGCCATCCGCCACGCCGTCGTGTCGGCCGGGCCGAACGACGTCGTGCTGATCGCCGGCAAGGGCCACGAGGACACGCAGGAGATCGCCGGCGTGAAGCTGCCGTTCTCCGACGCGGCGCAGGCCGGCGAGGCGCTGCGCGCCCGCAAAGTGCCTGCGCCGGCGGTCATGCTGACGCTCGGCGAGGCCGCCGCGCTCATCCCCGGGGCGCGGCTCGTCGGCGATGCGAACGTGGCGATCGGCCGCGTCCACAGCGACACGCGCAGCCTCGCCGCCGGCGACCTGTTCGTCGCCCTGCGCGGCGAGCGCTTCGACGCGCACGAGTTCCTGCCGAAGGCGCGCGCGCAAGGCGCCGTCGCCGCGCTGGCCGAACGCGGGCTGGTGGCCGCCGGGCTGGCCGGGCTCGAAGTGGCCGACACGCGCCTGGCCCTCGGCGCGCTGGCCGCCGGCTGGCGGCGCCGCTTCACGCTGCCGCTGGTGGTGGTCACGGGCAGCAACGGCAAGACCACGGTCACGCAGATGATCGCGGCGATCTTTCGCGCCTGGCAGGGCGAGGCGGCGTTTTCGACCGTCGGCAACTTCAACAACGACATCGGCGTGCCGCTGACGCTGCTGCGCCTGCGCGACACGTCACCGCAGCACCGTGTCGCCGTGATCGAGCTCGGCATGAACCACCCCGGCGAGATCGCGCGGCTGGCGGCGATGGCCGCACCGACCGTGGCCCTGGTCAACAACGCCCAGCGCGAGCACCTCGAGTTCTTGGGCCACGTCGAGGCGGTGGCGCGCGAGAACGGCGCCGCGATCGAGGCGCTCGGCGCCGATGGCGTCGCCGTCTTCCCGGCCGATGACGCGCACGCGCCCACCTGGGCCGCCCTGGCCGGAACGCGGCGCACGCTCACCTTCGGCCTCGACGCACCGGCCGACGTGACCGGCACGGCCGTGTGGCACGACGAGCGCTGGACCATCGCCCTGCGCACGCCCGCCGGCTCGGCCGAGGTCGAACTCGCGATGCCCGGCCGGCACAACGTGCGCAACGCGCTGGCCGCGGCCGCCTGCGCCATCGCCGCCGACTGCCCGCTCGCCGCGGTCGCCGCCGGCCTGGCCGGCTTCGTCGCCGTGCGCGGTCGCTCGCAGGCGCGCCGGATCGAGCGCGACGGCGTCGCCCGCACGCTCGTCGACGACAGCTACAACGCCAACCCCGACTCGGTGCGCGCCGCCATCGACGTGCTCGCGACGCTGCCGGCGCCGCGCTGGCTGGTGCTCGGCGACATGGGCGAGGTCGGCGCCGAAGGCCCGGCCTTTCACCGCGAAGTCGGCGCCTATGCCCAGGAGCGCGGCATCGACGCGCTCTGGGCAGCGGGTCCGGAGGCCGTCAACACCGCCGCGCCGTTCGCCGGCGCGCGCCGCTTCGCCGACGCGCCGGCGCTCATCGCCGCGCTCGCGCAGGCGCCGGCCTTCGCCTCGGTGCTCGTCAAGGGATCGCGCTTCATGGCGATGGAGCGCGTCGTCGCTGCGCTCGCCGGCCAGCCCGGCGGAGACGCGCATGCTGCTTAGCCTGTCGCAGTGGCTGCAGACGCTGTCGCCCGAATTCGGCTTCATGCGCGTGTTCCAGTACCTCACCTTCCGGGCCGTGATGGCGGCGATGACGGCGATGCTCATCGGCCTGGCCTTCGGCCCGTGGGTGATCCGCCGGCTCGCGTCGCTCAAGATCGGCCAGCCGATCCGCGCCGACGGCATCGCGGCGCATCACAGCAAGAGCGGCACGCCGACGATGGGCGGCGTGCTGATCCTGCTCGGCATCGGCGTCTCCACCCTGCTGTGGTTCGACTGGTCGAACCGCTTCGTCTGGATCGTGATGGTCGTGACGATCGGCTTCGGCGCCATCGGCTGGGTCGACGACTGGAGGAAGGTCGTGCAGAAGCACTCCGACGGCATGCCGTCGGGCGAGAAGTACTTCTGGCAGTCGCTGATCGGCGTCGTCGCCGCGCTCTATCTCGCCTTCAGCGTGAGCGAGACCTCGAACCTGCGCGTGCTCGAGCTCTTCATCCGCTGGGTGCAGAGCGGCTTCTCGAACGAGCTGCCGCCGAAGGCCGACCTGATCGTGCCGTTCTTCAAGAGCGTGAGCTACCCGCTCGGCGTGTTCGGCTTCATCACGCTCACCTACTTCGTGATCGTCGGCGCGAGCAATGCCGTGAACCTCACCGACGGGCTCGACGGCCTGGCCATCATGCCGGTGGTGATGGTCGGCTCGGCCCTCGGTGTCTTCGCCTACATCATCGGCCGGCCCGACTACTCGCGCTACCTTCTGTTCCCGTACATCCCGGGCGCCGGCGAGCTGCTCATCTTCTGCTCCGCGATGGCCGGAGCCGGCCTGGCCTTCCTGTGGTTCAACACCCACCCGGCGCAGGTCTTCATGGGCGACGTCGGCGCGCTGGCGCTCGGCGGCGCGCTCGGCACCATCGCCGTGATCACGCGGCAGGAGATCGTGCTCGGCATCATGGGCGGCGTGTTCGTCGCCGAGGCGCTCTCCGTCATCGCCCAGGTGATGTGGTTCAAGTTCACCCGGCGGCGCTACGGCGAGGGCCGGCGGCTGCTGCGCATGGCGCCGCTGCACCACCACTTCGAGAAGGCCGGCTGGAAGGAAACGCAGGTCGTCGTGCGCTTCTGGATCGTGACGATGGCGCTCTGCCTCGTCGGCCTGGCGAGCATGAAGCTGCGATGAGCCAGACCGCCGCGCTCGTCCTCGGCCTCGGCGACTCGGTCCTGGCGATGGCGCGCTGGCTCGCCGGCCGCGGCGACGCCGTGCGTGTCTGGGACTCGCGGGCCGAGCCGCCGCAGGCCGCGGCGCTGGCCGAGCTCGTGGCCGACGCGCAGCGCCTCCGTGGCGAGCTAGGCGCCGACGCTCTCGACGGCGTGGGCCGTATCGTCAAGAGCCCCGGCCTCGCGCCGCACGACGCGCGCATCGCGCCCTTGCTCGACGCTGCACGTGCCGCCGGCATCCCGGTGCAGGGTGAGCTCGACCTCTTCGTCGAGGCGCTCGACGAACTGCGCACCGCGCACGACTACGCGCCGAAGCTCATCGCCATCACCGGCACCAACGGCAAGACCACGACGACGGCGATGACCGCGCTGCTGGTCGAGGCCGCCGGCCGCCGGGTCGCCGTCGCCGGCAACATCGGGCCGACGATGCTGCAGTCGCTGGCCGACTGCACCGCAGCCGGTCCGCGCGACACGGTGCTCGAGCGGCTGCCCGAAGTCTGGGTGCTCGAGCTGTCGAGCTTCCAGCTGGCGGGCAGCGGCCCGAGCCGGTTCGAGGCCGACGCCGCCGCGCTCCTCAACCTCAGCGAAGACCATCTCGACTGGCACGGCTCGTTCGCCGCCTACGGCGAGGCCAAGGCGCGCATCTTCGGCAGCCGCGCGGTGCTCGTCGTGCCGGCCAACGACTCGGTCGTGCAGGCGCTGGTTCCGGCGCCGAAGAGCGTGGCGGTGAGAAAAGGCCGGCCTGCGCGCACGATCGCGCGACTTGAAGTGCGCTTCGGCAACGAGCCGCCGCGCCGCCCGGGCGACTTCGGCATCGTCACCGTCAACGACCTGGCGTGGCTGGCCCGCGCGCGCGACGACGACGAGGCTGCCGCCGCCGGCGACGCGCCGGCCGTGCAGCTGCTCATGCCGACCGACGCACTGCGCGTGCGCGGCCGCCACAACGCCCTCAATGCGCTGGCCGCGCTCGGGCTCGCCACGGCCGTCGGCTGCCCGCTCGCCCCGATGCTGCATGCCCTGCGCGAGTACCGCGGCGAACCGCACCGCGTCGAGTACGTCGCCACCGCCTCTGGCATCGACGCCTTCGACGACAGCAAGGGCACCAACGTCGGCGCCACCGTCGCCGCGCTCGAGGGCCTCGGCACCGAGCGCGCGCCGGGCAGGCTCGTCGTCATCCTCGGTGGCGACGGCAAGGGGCAGGACTTCACGCCGCTCGCCGAGCCGCTGCGCCGGCATGCGCGTGCCGTGGTGACGATCGGCCGCGACGCCGCGGCGGTCGAGACGGCCATCGCGCCGGCCGGCATCAGCGTGCAGCGGGAAGCGACGCTCGAAGCCGCCGTGCGCACGGCGTTCGGCTTCGCCCGGCGCGGCGACGCCGTGCTGCTGAGCCCCGCCTGCGCCAGCCTCGACATGTTCCGCAACTACGGCCACCGCGCCGAAGTGTTCGTCGCCACGGTTCACGCCGTTGCCGACGAAGGTCATGAAGGCAGCGCTTCATGAGCGCCGTGTTCGGGCAGCTCGTCCAGTCGTGGCGCGCGCGGCTCGCACGTGCGCCGGCACCGCCCCGGCTCACCCGGCCGAGCACCGCCGCCGAACGCGGCAAGCGCGCCGTCGCCGAAGCCATTCCCGTGCGCGAGTGGATCAGCGTCGAGCACGGCCAGCCGGCGCGGCTGCTCGGCTTCGACCGCCACCTCGTCTGGGTCGTGATCGCGCTGCTCGCGCTCGGCCTGGTGATGGTCTACAGCGCCTCGGTGGCGCTGCCCGACAACCCGAAGTTCGCGCGCTACACCTCGGCCTACTTCCTCACCCGCCATGTCATGTCGATGCTCATCGCCACGCTGGCGGCCGTGGTCGTGGTCCAGGTGCCGGTCTCGGTCTGGGAGAAGCTCTCGCCCTGGATCTTCGTCGCCTCGCTGCTGCTGCTGGTGCTCGTGCTGCTGCCCTTCGTCGGCAAGGGCGTGAACGGGGCGCGGCGCTGGATTCCGCTCGCCATCATGAGCTTCCAGCCGTCGGAGTTCACCAAGCTGGCGATCGCGATGTATGCGGCCGGCTACATGGTGCGGCGCATGGACGTGAAGGAGAACTTCGTCCGCGCCGTGCTGCCGATGGCGCTCTCCATCGCCGTCGTCGGCCTGCTCCTGCTCGCCGAGCCCGACATGGGTGCGTTCATGGTCATCGCCGCGATCGCGATGGGCATCCTCTTCCTCGGCGGCGTCAACGGCCGCATGTTTCTCATCATCATCGCCGTGCTGACGAGCGCCTTCGTGCTCATGATCACGCTGAGCGAGTGGCGGCGCGAGCGCATCTTCGCCTACCTGAACCCGTGGGACGAGAAGTACACCCTCGGCAAGGCCTACCAGCTCTCGCACTCGCTCATCGCCTTCGGCCGCGGCGAGATCTTCGGCCAGGGCCTCGGCGGCAGCGTCGAGAAGCTGCACTACCTGCCGGAGGCGCACACCGACTTCCTGCTCGCCGTGATCGGCGAGGAGCTCGGCTTCGCCGGCGTGGCCTGCGTCATCGTCGCCTTCTTCTGGCTGGCGCGGCGGCTCTTCCACATCGGCCGCCAGGCGATCGCGCTCGACCGCGTCTTCGCCGGCCTGTTCGCGCAGGGCATCGGCATCTGGATGGGCGGCCAGGCCTTCATCAACATGGGCGTGAACCTCGGCGTCCTGCCGACCAAGGGCCTGACCCTGCCGCTCATGAGCTACGGCGGCTCGGCGATCGTGATGAACATGATTGCGCTGGCCATCGTGCTGCGCATCGACATCGAGAACCGGCAGCTCATGCGGGGAGGGCGCGCGTGAGCGCCGCCGGGCCGTCCCCAAGGCGCTCGCACCCCCCTCGGGGGGCCGGCGCCCAGCGCCGTGGGGGCACCATGAGGCACCTGCTCGTGATGGCGGCGGGGACCGGCGGGCACGTGATCCCTGGCCTCGCGGTAGCGACCGAGATGCAGCGGCGCGGCTGGAGCGTGAGCTGGCTCGGCACGTACAAGGGCTTCGAGAACAAGCTGGTGCCGAACGCCGGCATCACGCTCGACCGCGTGTCGTTTTCCGGCATGCGCGGCAAGGGCTTCTTCGGCAACCTGCTCGGCGCGCTGCAGCTGTTCATCGCCTTTCGCACCTGCACCCGCATCCTGCAGCGGCGCCGGCCCGACGCGGTGCTCGGCATGGGCGGCTACGTGTGCTTCCCGGGCGGCTGGATGGCCAGGCTGCTCGGCAAGCCGCTGCTCCTGGTCAACGCCGACGCGGCGCTGCTGCTGAGCAACCGCACGCTGCTGCCGGCGGCCACCCGCGTCGCCTTCGGCTTCGACGGCGCCTCGGCGGCCAGCGCCGGCAAGAAGGGCGTCGTCACCGGCAACCCGGTGCGCACCGAGATCGAGACGCTGCCCGACCCGCGCATCCGCTTCGTCGGTCGTGCCGGCGCGCTGCGCCTGCTCGTCGTCGGCGGCAGCCTCGGCGCGCGCGTGCTCAACGAATGCGTGCCCAAGGCGGTCGCCCAGCTGCCGATCAACGAACGCCCGCACATCACCCACCAGACCGGCGAGGCCAGCCGCGACTCGGTGGAGCTCGCCTACCGCGGCGTGGGCGCGAAAGCCGAGGTGCTCGCGTTCATCGACGACATCGCCGCGCGCCTGGCCGACTGCGACGTCATCGTCTGCCGCGCCGGGGCCATCACCGTGAGCGAGCTGTGCGCGGCGGGCGTGCCGGCGGTGCTGGTGCCGCTCGTCGTCAGCACCACCTCGCACCAGCGCGACAACGCGACGTGGATGGCGTCGCAAGGCGCGGCCATCCACCTGCCGCAGTCGGAGCTCTCGCCCGACCGCCTCGCCGACCTCCTCGCCGGCCTGAGCCGCGAGACGCTGCTCGCGATGGCGACGAAGGCGAGGGCGCTCGCCCGCCCGCACGCCGCCGCGCGCGTGGCCGACGAGATCGAAGCGATGGTGACCGCATGACCGGCGCGCTGAAGCGATCGGCCGCCCGCCGGGCCGCGCCAAGGCCGGCCGCGCCCCCTCGCGGGGCAGCGAGCGTATTCGCGAGGCGCCATCGGGCCCCATGAAGCACGCCGTGAAGCACATCCATTTCGTCGGCATCGGCGGGGCCGGCATGAGCGGCATTGCCGAGATCCTGCACAACCTCGGCTACCACGTCTCGGGCTCCGACCAGAACGCGAGTGCGACGACGGCGGCGCTGGCCGCGCTCGGCATCCGCGTGGCGATCGGCCACGACGCGGCGCACATCGCCGGCGCCGAGGCGGTGGTCACCTCGAGCGCGGTGCGTTCCGACAACGCCGAGGTGACGGCGGCGCGCGCCCGGCGCATCCCCGTCGTGCCGCGGGCGGTGATGCTGGCCGAGCTGATGCGGCTCAAGCAGGGCATCGCGATCGCCGGCACGCACGGCAAGACGACGACCACCTCGCTCGTGACCAGCGTGCTGGCCGAGGCCGGCGTCGATCCGACCTTCGTGATCGGCGGCCGCCTCAACGCCGCCGGCGTGAATTCGCGCCTCGGCAAGGGCGACTACATCGTGGTCGAGGCCGACGAGTCCGATGCGTCGTTCCTCAACCTGCTGCCGGTGATGGCGGTCGTGACCAACATCGACGCCGACCACATGGACACCTACGGCCACGACTTCGCCCGGCTGAAGCAGGCCTTCGTGGAGTTCATCCACAAGATGCCGTTCTACGGCGCCGCCGTGCTATGCGCCGACGACCCCGGCGTGCGCTCGATCATGCCGATGATCTCGCGCCCGGTCGTGAGCTACGGCTTCGGCGCCGACTGCATGGTGCGCGCGGTGGCCGTCGAGGCGCACGCCGGCACCATGCGCTTCACCGTGCAGCGCCGCAACGGCACGCGCATGCCCGACCTGCAGGTCACCCTCAACCTGCCCGGCGACCACAACGTGCTCAATGCGCTGGCGGCCATCGCCGTGGCCACCGAGCTCGAGCTGCCGGATGCGCCGGTGGTCAAGGGCCTGGCCGAGTTCAACGGCGTCGGCCGGCGCTTCCAGAGCTACGGCGAGCTGCCGGTCGAAGGCGGCCGCTTCACCCTCATCGACGACTACGGCCACCACCCGGTCGAGATGGCGGCCAC
>CAXSEJ010000046.1:0-12947 GCA_964236395.1 uncultured Rhizobacter sp. | reverse complement strand
TCGGCGAGATGCACACCTGGCCGGCGTTGCGAAACTTGCTCGCGGCCATGGTCTTCGCCGCGACCGCGACATCGGCGTCGTCGAACACGATCACCGGGGCGTGGCCGCCGAGCTCCATCGTCGCCCGCTTCATGTGCTGGCCGGCCATCGCCGCGAGCTGCTTGCCGACGACCGTGGAGCCGGTGAAGGAGATCTTGCGGATGACCGGGTGCGGGATCAGGTAGCTCGAGATCTCGGCCGGGTCGCCGTACACGAGGTTGACGGTGCCCGGCGGCACGCCGGCATCGACGAAGGCGCGGATGAGCTCGGCGGGCGAGGCGGGCGTCTCCTCGGGCGCCTTGACGATGATCGAGCAGCCGGCGGCGAGCGCGGCGGAGAGCTTCCTCACGATCTGGTTGATCGGAAAGTTCCACGGCGTGAACGCGGCCACCGGCCCGACCGGCTCCTTGATCACCAGTTGGTACACGCCCTCCGCGCGCGCCGGAATCACGCGGCCGTAGGCGCGGCGGGCTTCCTCGGCGAACCAGTCGATGGTGTCAGCGCCGTTCAGGACCTCGGCCTTGGCCTCGGAGATCGTCTTGCCTTGCTCCATGGTCAAGAGGCGCGCCACCAGGTCGACGCGTTCGCGCAGCAGATTGGCCGCCTTGCGCATGGTCTTGGAGCGCTCGTAGGCGGAGATGCGCTTCCAGGCGACAAAGCCGGTGGCGACGGCCTCGAGCGCATCGTCCAGGTCGGCGCGGTCGGCCCAGGCGAAGCTGCCGATGACCGCGCCGCTGGCCGGATTCACCACCGGATGAGTGCGGCCGGAGCGCGCGGCGCGCCAGGTGCCATCGATCAGGAGCCGGGTGTCGGGGTACGAAGAGGTGTCCATGCGTCCGATGATAGGAGGGGCAAGACGCCGGCGCCGGCTCGTCACACAATGAACCATCGCATTCGCCGGGCTCCCGCATGAAGACCTCACCGCGACTTCGCTTCGAGACCCTGGCGGTGCATGCCGGCCACGGCGTCGACCCCGGCACCGGTGCCGTGACCGAGCCGATCCACCTCTCGACCACCTTCGAGCGGGCCGAGGACGGCACCTATCCGCACGGCTACATCTACTCGCGCAACCACAACCCGAACCGCAACGGCCTGGAGGCGGCGCTGGCGGCGCTCGAGGGCGGCACCTCGTGCGCGGCCTTTTCCTCCGGGCTGGCGGCAGTGACCGCGGTCTTCCAGGGCCTGCAGCCGGGCGACCACGTCGTCGCCCCGACCAACATCTATCACGGCACCGCCAACGTGCTGAAGCACCTGTTCGCCAAGTGGCGTGTGAACGCGAGCTTCGTCGACATGACCGACCTCGACGCGGTGCAGCGCGCCGTGCAGGCGAGCGCGGCGACGCGCATCGTCTGGATCGAGACGCCGTCGAACCCGCTGCTGCGATGCGTCGACATCGCCGCGGTGGCCGACATCGCGCACCGCGCCGGCGCCCGTGCCGTGGCCGACAACACCTTTGCCTCGCCGGCGCTGCAGCGCCCGCTCGATCTCGGCTGCGACCTCGTGATGCACGCGACCACCAAGTACCTCGGCGGCCGCAGCGATGTGATGGGCGGCGCAGTCGTCACGCGCGCCGACGACGAGGCCTTCGCGCAAGTACGCACCACGCAGCTCTACGGCGGCGCCGTGCCCTCACCGTTCGACTGCTGGCTCGTCATGCGCAGCCTGCCGACCCTGGCGGTGCGCATGCAGGCGCACTGCGCGAACGCCATGAAGGTGGCCGGCTTCCTGCAAAGCCACGCCGGCGTGGCCGTCGTGCATTACCCGGGCCTCGAGGCCAGCCCTTTCCATGCCCTGGCGGCACGGCAGATGTCGGGTTTCGGCGGCATGTTGTCGTTCGAGGCGCGGGGCGGCAAGGCCGCCGCCATGGCCGCCGCGGCGAGGGTCGAGATCTTCACGCGCGCCACCAGCCTGGGCGGGGTCGAGAGCCTCATCGAGCACCGCGCATCGATGGAGGGGCCCGACAGCAAGACGCCGCAGGGCCTCTTGCGCATCTCCATCGGCCTCGAGCATGCCGACGACCTGATCGACGATCTGGCCCAGGCACTCGAACGCACAGACGACCCGATGTAGGAACCCGTTGATGTAGGAACCCGCGCCGCGGCAGCGAGGCGGCCTCCGGCAAAAGCACGCGGCTTCCCCCGCCGTGCGGCATCGTTCGCACTTTTTAACCTGTGCACGACCCGTTCGCGTCGGCGCCTCGTTCGCCAGCCGCGTTGTACGGGCACCCCGCACCATGCGGGTCACACGACCAAGGAGACACCATGAGAACCCACAACGCCCTCAAACCGATCATCGCCGCGGTGGCGCTCGTCGCCGCCGGCCAGGCCTTCGGCCAGGTCACCCTTTACGCCAGCGAAGGCTTCCGCGGCAACGTGTTCCGCGCCGACCGGCAGATCGCCAACCTCGAGCGCCAGGGCTTCAACAACCGGGCCTCCTCGGCCATCGTCGAAGGCGGCCGCTGGGAAGTGTGCGACGACAAGCGTTTCGAGGGCCGGTGCGTCGTGCTGCGCAAGGGCAGTTACGACTCGCTGCGCGCGCTCGGCCTGGAAGACAGCATCTCTTCCCTGCGTCCGGCCGGCAACAACACGCGCGCCGAGAGCAACGCACCGCAGCCGCTGGCGGCGCCGAACTACGAGTACCGCCGCCGTCCGAACGAGCGCCTCTACGACGCGCCCGTCACGTCCGTGCGTGCGGTCGTCGGCGACCAGGAGCAGCGCTGCTGGACCGAGCGCCAGCAAAGCAGCGAGCAGCGCCGCGACCTGAACCCGGCCGGCGGCGTGATCGGCGGCCTTCTCGGCGGCGTCCTCGGCCACCAGATCGGCGGCGGCTCGGGCAAGACCGTTGCGACGATCGGCGGCGCGGTGGCCGGCGGCGCGCTCGGCGCCAACGTCGACCGGATTCGCGACCCGGTCTCCGGCCGCGACGTGCGCCGCTGCGAAAACGTGGCCAACGCCGCGCCGGCGTATTACGACGTGGTCTACCGCTACCGCGGTGTCGACCACCGCGTGCAGATGGCGAACGACCCGGGCCGCACGGTCGCCGTGAACGGCAACGGCGAACCGCGCATGTAGTCCATCGAGCGGCTCACGGCCAGCGCGCGGCGGTGTCGTGCGCTGTTCGGGACGGGCCACGCGTCAGGAAGATTGAACGACCGTGAGCAGTTGCGCAACTGCGGCACGGCGAGGGCATCCCGGCATGCCGGCCGTCTGCGATGCTGGCGGCTGCACGCTTCGGGACGACACCTCGATGGGAACTCGATCAATCCGCCGCCTTCCTGACTCGCGCACCCACGCCTGCAACAGCAGCTTCGCGCTGATCAGCGCTTTCGTTCCGGGTCTGCCGAACACGCTCCTGGTCCAGGTCGTCCGCAGCGTGTTCGGCAAGCGGCCGACCTACTCGCTCTACGCGGTGTACCGCGAGGGCGAGATGACCTTCGATGCGACCGTGCGCATCGACGTCACCGCGCCGGACATGCGACTGGACGAGTTGCTGCGGCGCTTTCTGCGCAGCAAGGACTTCGACCTCGCCGTCATTCGCCCGATCGCCGCCCGCGTGCGCCTGCATTTCGGCCACGAGTGACTCGTGGCCGGCGGAGCTGGCCTCACTCGACGAGTTCTGTGTCTTCTTCGAGCAATGAAGTCATCACCGCTGCCTGATGATCCAGCCGTGCGGCAGCAAGGTCGAGTTCCGCGGCGCGAGCTTCTTCTCCGTTGGCGCGGCTGGCGCGGGCCATGTGGTTCAGGAGAAGCATCCGCTCCTGAAGCGCGCGCAACGCGCTCCATCCCGATTCCTCGCTCGTGAGCATCATCGTGTGCTGCAGCGTGCGAGCGCTGAAGCCATGGCCGGTGTGACAGCGAAAGCGCTGCGGTCGCGAGTCGAGGATTTCCCATAGCGCCCCGTGACAGTCGGGGCAGGTGAACGTTGACGGGTTGCCAATCGCCTCGAGGTGGCTCATCGGGTCGCCCTTTCTGAAGATCAGGTCTTGCTCGTGACGCAGCTGGTCTGGTGGAGGCGATGCAACAGGCCGGGCGGGCGACGAGGCCAGCGATGCCAACAGGGCGGGCATCAGCGCGAGCGGGACGCAGTGATCGACCTCGACATGCCGCAAGGCGCTTCTGGGCATGCTGCTCGCGAACGCTTCGGCGGGGTCCTGGACCACGCAAATTCCGCCGCACTGCTTGATGGCCTGCAGGCCGGCGGTGCCGTCGTCGAGCAAGCCCGTGAGAACGACGCCGATCGCCTCCGGGCCATGGCCGATCGCGGCAGAGCGGAACAGGGGATCGATCGCCGGCCGGGCGTGGTGCTCCTTGGCACCGCGACCGAGCTGGATCCTGCCGTCGACGACCAGAAGGTGGTGGTCCGGCGGGGCGACCCACACCTGACCCGGTTCGATCGGCTGGCCATGGCGAGCGTGCGCGACCGGCAGAGGGCAGTTCCTGGCCAGGAGCGACGGTAGGATGCTCTTGTGTTCGCCGATGTGCAGCACGATCAGCACCGCCGCGGGCAGCCCGGCCGGCAAGGCAGCGGTCAGCTGGATCAGCGCCGAGACACCGCCCAGCGAAGCCCCGATGACGATCAACCGGGCCATGCGTCTGCCTCTACCCGAACGGCGCGCATGACAGCGGCGGACAGCGGCGTGATGGCCGCGATCAAGCCGGCATGGCGTCTTTGTCTCGCGACCAGTGACGGTGCATGGCGATGTCCGCGATGAACGTGCCGGCAAGCTGCGTGGAGCCGTCTGCCGGGCCACGTGAAGCCCCTGGTGCGCCGACGGCAATGCCGGCGGTATCGAGCAGCTCGGCGCCGTCGCCCATGGCGCAGATGGCCTTGCCGTGTTTGTAGGCCTCGCGAACGTAGAGAACCGCGTCGCCCGAGCCTCGCAGGCTGGCGACACTTCGAGCGCCGGCGGCAACCAGGACCGCATCGAAGACCACCGAGGGCATCGTCACCATCAACTCGTCGACCTTGACGGCTTCGCCGGCGGCACCGCGAATCTCGCCCAGCCGGGAAGACAGGACCTTGACCGTGGCGCCGGCGGACATGAGCGCCTTTCTCATCGCCGCCAGGCCGCCCGCATCCACGCCTTCGGCGGCCAGTACGGCCACCTTGCGCCCGACGATCGATTTCGGATTGCCGCGAGCGATCATGCTGAGCGACGGCGAGACGGCATAGCGGCGGTTGCCGACCCGTGGGCTCGGCGCGGGCACGGCCATGCCGAGGACGGCGGCGACACGTGAAGTCAGGCCGGCATCGACGTTCACGAGATTGGCGAGCATGCGCGTGCGCACCGCTGGAACCGTGACCTTGCCGAGTTCGAACTGCAGCGCCTCGACGATGTGCGCCTGCTCGGCAGGCGTCTGGCTCTGCCAGAAAAGCGTCGCCTGCGAGTAGTGATCGGCGAAGGTTTCAGAGCGCCGGCGAAGCTTCGGGCCACTGACCGGGGCCTGAAAACTGGCAAAGCCGCCCTGGGTCGGCGCCACCTCGTGGATCGGCGCCGCGTCGATCGAGCTGGGCTCGTAGTTGATGCGGCCCTTCGCGATGGTCTGGCGATGGAAGCCGTCTCGCTGCATGTTGTGAAACGGGCAGATCGGCCGGTTGATCGGAATCTCGGCGAAGTTCGGCCCGCCCAGCCGGGTGAGCTGGGTATCGACGTACGAAAACAAGCGGCCCTGCAGCAGCGGGTCGTCGCTGACGTCGATGCCGGGCACGAGATTGCCGGTATGGAACGCGACTTGTTCGGTCTCGGCGAAATAGTTGTCGGGATTGCGGTCGAGCGTCATCTTGCCGATCGCTCGCACCGGGACGAGCTCTTCCGGGATCAGCTTGGTGGCGTCGAGCAGATCGAAGCCGAGGCGACTTGCCTCGCTTTCCTCGATGACCTGCAGGCCGAGCTCCCACTCCGGGAAGTTGCCCGCGGCGATGGCGTCGGCAAGGTCGCGGCGATGGAAGTCCGGATCGCGGCCGGCCAGCTTCTGCGCTTCGTCCCAGACGAGGCCGTGCACGCCGCCGAGCGGCTTCCAGTGGAATTTCACGAAGCGGCTGGTCCCGCGAGCGTCGACGAGCCGAAAGCTGTGCACGCCGAAGCCCTCCATCATCCGGTAGGAGCGTGGAATCGCACGGTCCGACATGATCCACATGATCATGTGCGTCGACTCGGGCATGAGGGAGATGAAGTCCCAGAAGGTGTCGTGCGCCGTCGACGCCTGCGGGATTTCTCTGTCGGCCTCGGGCTTGGCGGCGTGGATGAGATCCGGAAACTTGATCGCATCCTGGATGAAGAACACCGGGATGTTGTTGCCGACCAGATCCCAGTTGCCTTCGTCGGTGTAGAACTTGACCGCGAATCCGCGCACATCGCGCGCGGTGTCGGCCGAGCCGCGCGAGCCGGCAACCGTCGAGAAGCGGACGAACACCGGCGTGCGTGCACGCGTGTCGTTCAGCACCCGTGCGCGGCTGAGCGTGGGCAGTGGTGCATAGAGCTGGAAGAAGCCGTGTGCCGCGGCGCCGCGGGCGTGGACGACCCGCTCGGGAATGCGCTCGTGATCGAACGCGGTCATCTTTTGCCGGAAAAGATGGTCCTCCAGCAGCGCCGGTCCGCGCGTGCCGGCCTTGAGCGTGTTCTGGTTGTCGGAGATCGGCAGACCCTCGTTGGTGGTGAGCGCCTGACCCGTATCGACGGACGCTTCGCGGCCGAGGTCCGTCGCCTTGTCGGGAGCGCCGGTGGAACTCGGGCCGCCGGGCGCTCCGGGCGGCGTGGCGGCCCGGCTTTCGGTGGCGACCAGGAGCGGCGCCACCGCGGCGCCTGCCGTGGTGGCCGTGGCGCTCGCGAGGAAGCCGCGCCGCGAGCGGTCGTCGAGCTGGTCTGTCTTCGTGTGTGAAGTCATGAGGTCGTCTGTCACCGTGATTTGAATCGCGCCCTGGCGGCGGTTTGGCAAGATCGCCGGCGCACAGCGGATCGCCTCGATATTTCAGCTCTGCCGGGCAGCAAACCATATGCCCGTTCGCGAGACCGGCCCAGGCCGCGCGGCGCGCACCACGAGGCGCTAGAGTGCGGGTTCGCACATTTCGGAATTCGCGGTGATTGCACCGTTCATGTTCGCCACCGGCATCGAGAACAGCTACCCGACCATCGACGGCGGCCGGGTGCGCGTCGACGAGATGGCCAAGTGCGGTCACTACGAGCACTGGCGCACCGACTTCGACTGCGTCGACGATCTCGGCATCCATGTCCTGCGCTACGGGCCGCCGCTGCACCGCACCTGGCTCGGGCCCGGCCGCTACGACTGGGAGTTCGCCGACCTGGTGTTCGCCGATCTGCTGCGGCGCGACATCACGCCGATGGTCGACCTGTGCCACTTCGGCGTGCCCGACTGGATCGGCAACTTCCAGAACCCCGACTTCCCCAATCTGTTCTGCGGCTACGCAAAGGCTTTCGCTACACGCTATCCGTGGGTGCAACTCTATACGCCGATTAACGAAATGTTCGTGTGCGCGGCGTTCTCCGCCGCCTACGGCTGGTGGAACGAGCAGCTCGCCAGCGAGCGGGGGTTCGTCACGGCGCTGAAGCACCTCGTCCGGGCCAACGTGCTCGCCATGGAGGCGATTCTCGAGGTGCGGCCCGAGGCGATCTTCGTGCAGAGCGAATCGTCGGAGTACTTCCATGCCGACAGCCCGGCCGCCATCAAGCCGGCCGAGACTGCGAACGCCAGGCGCTTCCTGTCGCTCGACCTGAACTACGGCCGCCGCGTCGACTCGGAGATGTACGAGTACCTCGCCGACAACGGCATGACCCGCGACGAATACCACTTCTTCCTGGGCAAGGGCCTCAAGCAGCATTGCGTGATGGGCAACGACTACTACGTCACCAACGAGCACCGGGTGTTCGAGGACGGGCAGACGCGGCCGGCGGGCGAGATCTTCGGCTACGACGGCATCACCTGGCAGTACTACGACCGCTACCGGCTGCCGGTGATGCACACCGAGACCAACCTGGCCCAGGGAGCGGCCGGCGACGAAGCGGTGTTCTGGCTCTGGAAGCAGTGGGCCAACGTGCTGCGCGTGCGCAACGACGGCATACCGATGGTCGGCTTCACGTGGTATTCGCTCACCGACCAGGTCGACTGGGACAGCGCCCTGCGCGCCGACAACGGCCGCGTCAACCCGCTCGGTCTGTACGACCTCGATCGCCGGATCAGGCCGGTCGGCGAGGCTTACAAGAAGATCATCCGTGAATGGGGCGACGTGCTGCCGACGCAGAGCCATTGCCTGCGCGTGCCGGTCTACTCGCCGCGCGAGAGCACGGCTGCCTTCCTGGCCCGTGATCGCGGCGCCGGGCCCGAGGGCCGCCCGGGCGACCCGGCAACGCAACTGGAGAACAGCGGTGGTGGCTGAGACCGGCGCAATGCGCTTCGACGACAAGGTGGCACTGGTCACCGGCGGTGCCGGCGGCATCGGCCTGGCAACGGCACTTCGCTTCGGCGCCCTCGGCGCGCGCGTGGTCGTCGTCGACTTCGACGCACGGCGCGCCGACGACGCGGTCGGCCGCCTGCGAGCGGCAGGCGTGCGCGACGCGCTCGCCGTCGCCTCCGACGTGAGCCGGCCCGACGACGTGGCGCGGGCCGTCGACGCCACGCTCGCCCGCTTCGGCCGGCTCGACGTCGTCGTCAACAACGCGGGCGTGATGATCTTCAAGCCGATCGAGGCGCACACGCAAGCCGACCTGATGGGCGTGCTGCAGGTCGACTTCTGCGGCGCCTTCTGGTTCATCCAGCAGGCCTTCCTCAAGTGCGGTGCCGGCACCGCGATCGTCAACGTGGCCAGCATCCACGCCGTCGAAACGACGCCGCTGGTCGCCGCCTACGCGGCGGCCAAGGCGGCGCTGCTGTCGCTCACACGTTCGGCGGCGATGGAGGGCAAGCCGAAGGGCATTCGGGTCAACGCCGTCCTGCCCGGCGCCATCGAGACGCCGATGCTGCGCGAGAACCCCAACGTGAAGTCGGGCGTCGAGGTCATCGATCCGGCCGACGTCGGCCAGCCCGACGACGTCGCTTCGGCGATCGCCTACCTGGCGTCGGACGAGGCGCGCTTCGTCACCGGCGCCGAGTTGCGCGTCGACGGCGGTCGGCTGGCGCGTCTCTGACGACGGTCGCACGGCGGCTCGTCGCCTGCGTGATGCGCCTGCAGATCGAACGCGCGGGCGGATGAGGCGAGGGCCATCGCGACAAGCCCCTGGACCTCAGGCTGGTACCAAGGCACGGGACAAAGCTTCAGTTTCCTGACTGGAAACCTCGGCGCTTTCTTCCATGGATCAGAGATGACCAGTGAGGCGATCGCCGGTAAGGGAGGCTTCTGCCAGGGCGAGAAGGCGATCGGCCTGGGCAGGCTTGACCAGGTGGTAGTCGAAACCGGCCTGACGAGCGTTTTCAACGTCCTGCGCTTGAGCAAGCCCGGTGTGTGCCACGAGCATCAAGGGTGCGGCGTGTTCCAGTCGCAAGAGTCGAGCTGCCTGGTAGCCGTCCATCTCCGGCATGGTGATGTCCAGGATGATCAGAGAAGGCTGAAAGGAGCGCGCTTTTTCGACCGCCTGACGGCCGTTGTAGGCAACTTGCACCTCGTGACCAGAAAGCTCAAGAAGACTGGATGTGGTGTCTGCGACGTCTTCGTCATCGTCGACGACCAAGACCCGGATATTGGATATGTCCATTCACACCGTTGGGGCACCCTGAGGCAACCGGGAAATGTATCTTGCCCTGCAGCGTCTGCCGTCGACCGCGCGGTGCTGCGACAGGCAGTTCTAGCCTTGAAGCGGCAACGAGATCGCTGCGCCCGGCACGGCAGACGGCGGGGGAAGTGCGATGCTCGGTAACCAAAAGCTGAAGGTACTGCCTTGGCCGGCACCTTTGCTGGCGGCACTGACCTCTCCGCCGTGCAGGCCGACCAGTTCTTCAACCAGGGCCAGGCCGATGCCCAGTCCCATCTGTGAGCGTTTGGCCGGCGCTGGACCCTGAACGAAGGGATCGAACACATGCGGCAAGAGCTCGGCTGAGATGCCCGCGCCAATGTCTCGCACTTGCACCTGAGCACGGCCCTCGGCCGCCTGTAGCTCGACCTCTATGGGGCTACCCGGCGGTGAAAACTTCAGCGCATTGGTGATCAGGTTGCAGAGGATCTGCTCGATGCGCACAGAGTCGCCCTGAACCCAGACTGGCACGGCTTGCACCTTGATCTGGTGACCGAGCGACTTGCCAGAGGCCAATAGACCCTCAACGCATTGGTCGACGCAGTCAGACAGGTTGATCGGCTGCCGGTCGAGCGTGATTTTTCCGGCCAGCAGGCGACTGACGTCGAGCAGGTCGTCGACGATGTGCTCGAGATGGTTGTTCTGACGCCGGAGCATGCCCACGTAACGGGCGGTCTTCTCCTTGTCCAAGCCCTTATCCAGTAGGGTGATGGCACCAGACATGGCAGCCAGCGGGTTGCGCAGCTCGTGCCCGAGCATGGCCAGGAACTTGTCTTTCGCCGCGCTGTCGGCTTGCGCAGCCTCGCGCGCAGTCGTCTCCTTCTGCAGTAGACGCTCTCGCTCTGATTCCGCGGCGACGCGGGACTTTCGTTCCGAGTCGAGCAGAGCACCGGCATCGACAAGGGCGAGGTTGAGTTGATTCAGTTCGACCAGGCCGCCCGGCTTGGCGGCCGGTTTGTGACCACGCCCCAGTGCGACCGCACCGACCCGGGCCTGCGCAACGGAGCCAACGATCCGCCTTCCGAAGGCAGTGGCGGCTACGGCAGCCACTCCCATCGCCAGCAGCATCCCGGCCATCGCAAGCTGCAGGGCCTTGCGCACGGGACCTTCCACCAGCTCCACCGGGGCGGCAACGGCGATCGTCCATCCGGTGAGAGAGGAGTGAGTAAAGGCGTCGTAGACCTCGATGCCCTCTACGGTGTGGTGCTGGATCAGGCCGTCGGGAGCCTGGGCAGCCGCTTTGACCAGCTCGGGTCGAGCGGACTGGCCAAGCAACTCCTCGGCCTTGTGACTGCGGGCGATGAATTTCCCATTGCGATCGATCACACCGACGATCCAGCCCGGCGGGAAAGGTGCTTGCAACACCGTCTGCAACCAATACTCCACGGCGATCGCGTGGGCGACCACCATGCTCTCGTGACGACCGTTCGGACTCACGGGAATGTGAACGCCGATCAGCAGCTTGCGGGTCAGTGGCCCTGGCAGGAGATCGGTCACCACGGTTTTCTGAGTGCCGAGCACTTCGGCCACGACCTTCACAGAAACAGGTGCCGCAGTCGGCAGCGGTGTTCCATAAGGCCTTGCCGTATTGACGAGCTGTCTGCCCGCCGCGTCGTACAACACAGTCCAGGCTTCGCCCTTTCGGTCCAGCGCACTGGCCTCTTCGTAGAAGGCCTCGAAGTCTTGCGTATCCAGGCTCTTCGAGTGACCCAGAGCTCTGAGAGTGCTCAATGAGCCTTGAATTTCGCGGTCAACGATCAACGAGGTGGCGCGGGCTGTCTCGCGCAGGCCTCTCAGCGCCGCCTCGCGCTCGTTGTCCCGAATCTTCAAAAGCGAAAGTCCTGCGGCCACGATGACCGGCAGGACGATCGCCACTGTCATCAAAACGATGTGAGTCCGGATTCGCATTTCAAGGGAACGTTGGTTGAGAGTCTGGCGCTGCGTCAAGCCTCTGAATGGCTGACGGGCACCGCGGCGATGATCTCCTCCAGCCGTTCAACGCTTGCCGGTTTCAGAACATGCGTGCTGAAGCCGGCTTGCCTGCAGCGCTCCTGGACATCGTCGTTGCCCCATCCCGTCAAAGCGACGATGGTCAAGCTGGAGCTCCCCGCCAGGCTGCGGATCCGCTGACACGTTTCATAGCCGTCCATGCCTGGCATGCCGATGTCGAGAAACACCAGCTCCGGCTTGCCCTTGGCCACTTGTTCGACCGCTGACTCTCCGTCGTAAGTGGTCACGACCTCATGCCCCAGCATGTCCAACAACGCCGTCAGCAATGTCGCCGCGTCCTGGTTGTCGTCACACACCAGAATCCGCAAGGGACGTTCCGCCTGGTCCGCCGGCAACTCGTCATAGGCCGTTGCGACCGCCTGTTCGTCGACCTCCGCCTTTGGCAGCCAGAAGACGAACTTGCTGCCCTTACCGAGGCCTTCGCTCTCCGCCTCGATGCGTCCCCCGTGCAATTGAGCCAGCTGCCTGGCCAGTGCCAGCCCGATCCCCAGGCCACCACGGGTCGTGTTCAAGGACCGGCTCACCTGGGAGAACATGTCGAAGACTCTAGGTAACGCCTCTTTCGAGATGCCCATGCCGTTGTCGACAACGGCCATGCAGACCTCGTTTTCGTGCGCTTCCACGATCAGCGTCACCGTGCCGTGCGGGTCGGTGTATTTGAAGGCGTTGTTGAGGAGATTCACCAGAATCTGGCACAGCCGTACGGCATCTCCCATGACCTGCACGTGGCCGCCGGGCATGGTGATGCGCAAGGTGTGTTGGCGCTCGTCGAGCAACGGCCGCGCCATCTCCAGAGCTTGCTGGACCAGCGTGGCAACGTCCAGCCGCTCATTCTTCAGCTCGATCACGCCGCGGCTGACGCGGCTGAGGTCGAGCAGCTCGTCGATGAGCCGAACCATGTGCTGCAGCTGGCGCTGCATCAACTCGCTCGTCTTGTTGAACGTATCGGGCTTGTTGCGGGAGCGAACCAGGATGTCCAGCCCGGTGCGCAGTGGCGCCAGGGGATTGCGCAGCTCATGCGCCAGCGTCGCCAGAAACTCGTCCTTGTGCCGTTCCGACTCCGCCAGGGCCTGCTGAGCGACGCGGCGTTCGGTGATGTCGTCGAAGAAGACGGTGACGCCGCCGTCGGCACCCGGGTAAGCCTTGTTGTGGTACCAGC